>JAEYTV010000467.1 GCA_023433855.1 Pseudomonadota bacterium
ATTTTCCCCGCAGGGTGATAGCCAATAGCCCTGCTGCTTGCCCGGCCGGTCCTCCGTGCCGGGCTTTTTCTTGGAGCCTAGGTCTCCGGTCCTGCCCCGGCAGAGGCCGGCTTGTCGCCGCCGCGCAGGGTATCAAGGATCGCTTCCATGTTCTTCTGGTAGCTTCGTTGCACCTCAAGTCCGCTGTCGAACATATGGTTCAGCATGTCCCGGTATATGTCGGGGCCGGCCTTTGACTTGTCGTCGCCCCCTTTGGTTGCTGAGGTCTGGAACGTGCCCGCCATGATCTCCTGGAAAGCCCTCGCGAACGGATTGTCATCATGGCTCCCGCCACTTGAGCGTTGCGGCTGTGCAGGGTTCTCCATCCCCCACATGGACCGGATCGCTTGCGTGAACGGGTTGTCGAAGAGGTCAGCCGCTTCCTGCTGCCTGGATTTTGGGTTTAGCCCCATGGTCTCGAGCCACTGGCGCGACATCTGCATCACCGGCGATGCCATGAACGCCTCGTTCGCTGCGGGCAACTGACCAGTCATCTGCTTGAATAGGCCGCCCATCAAGGTGTCTGCCATGAGTGGCATCATCTTCTTGAATATGTCCTGCCCGATGCCGGTGAACTGCTCAGCCTGTTGAGCGATCGCACGGGAAACCTCCTTGGAGCCAAAGAGCTTCTCCAGGACGGCATTACCGTCGCTGATACCTTGAGGGGTGAACGCGCGGGTCATGTCTTCGAAGTATTTGGCATAAGCGCCCGAGAACATGGCGCTCGTCAACGAACTCAGGTCGTAGGGGCTCGCGGTCGTCCGCTTGAAGCCGGAAGAGAAGGCAGGCATCAAGGCGGCCATCGCTTGCGTTACCTGCTGCTGGGCCATGTTGAATTGCTTGGCGATGGCGTCGATGCCCTCGCCATTCTGGGCCCTCAGCATCATGTCGAACAATGGAAGCATGACAGATCCTTCCGCGGCGGTGCACATCGGATACTATAAACGGAAATGTCTGGGCAGAAACCGGTTTTTGAACAAGGTCCCGGCTGGTCAGTACTGATACTCGTCGAAAACGGGCTCGACCGACTGGTTCCACCTGCCATGGTAGAGCGCCAGCAGGTCCTCCGCCATGGTCGTTTTCTTGGCAAGGACTTCCTTGAGCGGCTGCAGGAAAATACTCTCGTCCTGACCTTCTCCGTTCAATCGGCCGCGGCTCTTCAGTCCTGCTTCGGCCAGTTTCAGGACCTCGCTAGCAACCTCCGCCACCGGCCGGCCCTTGATCTCGGCTTTCAATCCTCGCGTCGGCACGGCATCGCGCAAGGCCGTCACGTCGCCGAAGCTCCAGTCTTCTGTCAGCGCCTCTGCGTCGGCCAGGGCCCTTTCATCGTAGAGGAGGCCTACCCAGAAGGCCGGCAGGGCGCAGATGCGCCGCCAAGGGCCGCCATCGGCCCCGCGCATCTCCAGGAACCGCTTGAGCCGCACGTCGGGGAACAGTGTGGAGAGATGATTGGTCCAGTCTCCCATGGTTGGTTCCCAGTTCTGGATATCTCCCTTTAGCGCTCCATTCATGAACTGCCGGAAGGTGATATGCGTGCAGTCGTGATATTTCCCGTCGCGGACGACGAAATACATCGGGACGTCGAGCGCCCACTCCACGTAGTCGTCGAAACGGAAATCCGGCTTGAAGACAAAGGGCAGTGCTCCCGAACGACGATTATCCGTGTCGCGCCAGATCTCGCCCCGCCAGGAGAGATATCCGTTGGGCCTGCCTTCGGTGAAGGGCGAAGAGGCGAAAAGCGCGGTTGCGATCGACTGCAGCTTCATGGAGACCCGCATCTTGCGGGCCATGTCGTCTTCCGAGGAAAAGTCCAGGTTAACTTGTATGGTGCAGGTCCGGTACATCATGTCCAGGCCTTGTTTCCCGACCTTTGGCATGTAGCGGGTCATGATCTCGTAGCGAGACTTTGGCATCCGGGGCGTTTCGTCCAGCGACCATTTCTGACTGCCGCCCATGCCGAGAAAACCGATACCCAGCGGCTCGGCGATCTCCTTCAGGACCGCGAGGTGCTGGTTGGACTCGCGACAGGTCTCATGGATGGACTCGACTGCTGCCCCGGACAGTTCGAACTGGCCTCCGGGTTCAATCGAGATTGC
This sequence comes from Pseudomonadota bacterium, assembly GCA_023433855.1. GTDB lineage: Bacteria > Pseudomonadota > Alphaproteobacteria > Rhizobiales > Rhizobiaceae > Neorhizobium. The sequence continues at coordinate 2,136 of JAEYTV010000467.1, forward strand.
GCCCTTGCCGGATTGTTCGGCAAGTCCGATGATGTTGGCACCGTCCATGATCGGTTCCCAGCCGAGCTTTGCCTGCATACCCTTGAGCAGGGCGGAGATGCTTGCTTCGCCTGAATAAGGGACTGGGCGGTTGCCCTCCCGAAAAAAGACAAACTTCTCGTGCTCTGTACCGATGCGGAATTCGTTCTCAGGCCGCGCTCCCTTGGCGAGGTAAGCGGTAAGCTCGGACACCGAGGTTAGAGGTGTCTGGTCGATGGTGTCGCGCGCCATGAATGCTACCTTATTCGGAATCCCTAATCCGGACGGACTTGCGGCTGATTGAACCGAATCCCGGTCAGGCGCAAGTGAATTTCGTTCAAGCTTGCTTCAGATTTCCGAAGCCTCGTCGGGTATCATCGCCAGTCGCCGATCGTTGCCTGAATAAGCGCAAGCGCTGCGACAGCGGCGGTATCAGCTCGCAAGATACGGGGCCCAAGCGGAATTGGCGAGACGAAAGAGAGTGAGTGGAGGGTTCTTCGTTCCTCTTCGGAGAAACCACCCTCGGGCCCGACCAGCAGCGCGACCTTCCTCTCCGTTATATTCGACAGGATTGGGATCGGGTTCTGTCCCTCGTCACCCTCGTCGCAGAAAATGATCCGCCGGTCCGCTGGCCAGCTGTTCAGGAGATCGAGGAGCGTCGTCGGCTTTGAAATCTCGGGAACCGCGAGTATGCCGCATTGCTCGGCGGCCTCGATGACATTGGCCCGCAAGCGCTCCATGCTGGTGATCCTGCCCTGTACGTGCTGGGTCATCACGGGCTGCAGGACGCCGGCTCCCATTTCGACGGCCTTCTGTATGAGATAGTCGAGCCTACCGGTCTTCAACGGCGCAAAGAGGTAATGCAGATCCGGCGCATCCGGCTGCGCACGTGTCCGCTCCAGAACTTCGAGGACGATCTTCTTGCGGCTTGGAAAGGTCAGCCTCGCCTTCCACTCGCCATCCCGGCCGTTGAACAGGAGGATCTCCGCGCCTTCGTCCATGCGAAGCACATTGGCGAGATAATGGAACTGATCTGCCGAGGTCCCATGCCGGGATCCCGCCGCAAGTGCGCCGTCGATGAACAGTCTCTGCATTCGGAAGTTGGCGCGCATGGGTGCTCCTGATCAGACGAATAGGGCGAACATGACCGAGGCGAGCAACGCAGCAAGTGCGGCAGCGGCCGGAAGGGTGATCGTCCAGGCCGCGATGATGCTGAGAAAGTGCGAACGCCGTACGAGGTAGCGTCGCTTCAATTCGTCATCGTTGCGTTCGAACGGTTCGGTCGTGTCGATTTCCTTGCCGGCGCGCACGCGCAGATATTCGTACCGGCGGCGGGAATGGCGGGTATACCATTCGCGGAAGAAGCCTACGCCGAACACCGCCCCGACCGCGATGTGAGTCGAGGAAACGGGCAGGCCGATCCAGGAGGCGACGATAACCGTCAATGCGGTCGAAAGCGAGACGCAATAAGCCCGCATCGGGTTGAGCTTTGTGATCTCCGCGCCGACGATCTTCACAAGCCTGGGGCCATAGAGGAGTAGCCCGAGGGAGATGCCGAGACCGCCAATCGCGAGCTCCCAGAGGGGTACGTGGACATTCCCGGTCACGCCGCCCTGCGCCGCTCCGATGATTGCCGCAAGCGGGCCGACTGCGTTGGAAACGTCGTTGGCGCCGTGGGCGAAGGAAAGCAGCGCAGCCGAGAAGACCAGCGGAACGCGAAACAGCTTCCTGAGAGATTGGTTGCGGTTCTCCAGTCCTTCGGCCTGACGCGCGATCACCGGCACAAGAACGCGCCAGGACACGAGCCCGACGACAAGTGCGATGGCGCTTGCGCTCGCAGGAGAGACGTTTGTCACCTGGCCGAGGCCGATCAGCGAAAGGAAGCCTGCAAAGGCGCCGGCCATGATGCCGATCAGCACCGGCACCCACTTCCTGGCGGCGGAGACCTTGTCTTCCTGGTAGATGATGGTTTCCTTGATCAGGAAGAGGAAGCCTGCGGCGATGATCGCGCCGAGGATCGGGGACAATAACCAGCTTGCCGTGATCCCGGCGATCATCGTCCAGTTGATGGCCGAGACGCCCGCAGCCGCGACCCCGGCGCCCATAACCCCGCCAACGATCGCGTGAGTCGTGGAAATAGGGGCTCCAAACCAGGTCGCCATGTTGATGAGAATGGCTGCCGCCAGCAATGCCGCCATCATCACCCAGATGAGGACGTCCGGTCCTGATATTATCGCGGCCGGCATGATGCCGTTGGCGATCGTGTTGGCAACTCCCCTGCCAGCGATCACGGCACCCGCGACTTCGAACACGGCGGCAAGTCCAAGTCCGAAAGCCATGCTCATCGCACGGGCCCCAACGGCGGCACCGATATTGTTTGTCACATCGTTGGCGCCGATGTTCATCGCCATGTAGGCCGCCAGCGCTGATGCGGCGATCACCACAACCGCGCCGGGCTTGCCCGTGACATAGGCGCCTGCAAAGATGGCAACCAGGATGATGAAAAGCAGGGCCGCCCCGGGTCCGGCGAGCCCGCGAGACATTTGCCGTCCGGCCTCCTCCACCGAGGTGAATTTCTCAAGATCCTTGTCGAGGGTCGGCTTTGCGAGGCGCGGCCGTCGTTGGGGCATATCTCCGTCCTTGGATGAAAGAAAATGCAGATCGGATCTGTCGCACTCCTTTGCGGCAAGACATAGCCACCCGACTAGCCCCAAGCCTCAGCGAAAGCAACACACCCGACTGGCTCACACACTGACGCCGGCCGCGGGTCGGACGGCGCCGGGCTGCATCTTCTCGGCGAACTGCAGGAGCAGGATCTTGAGTTCGGGTTCGTTGACGCGCGCGGCGGCCTCTTCGCATGAAACCCATTCAAGCCTGCGTGATCCCTTCTCTGGAAAGCTCTTAAGGCACTCCGTCACTTCCAGCGCGTGCACCAGCACGCGCACGGGGATCTTGAAGCCGTTGTCCAGGCTCTTCTGGTAGTGGTAGAAGCCAAGCGCTTCCTTCTCCACCTTTCCTTTCACCCCGACTTCTTCATAAGCCTCACGTTCGGCAACCTGATGGGCTTTCTTGCCCGCCATGGGCCAGCCTTTGGGTATCACCCATCGGCCGGTGTCGCGGCTTGTGGCAACCAGGACCTCCGGCAGTCCCTGCTTTTTCCTCATGCGGTAGCACAGGGCCGCATACTGCTGGCGCGGCGGGCGCTGCAGCATCAATTTCAGACCGTCAGTGACGCGATGAATAAAGCCCAATTGCTGCTATGCCTCCTCGTTCTCGTTACTTTACTAATGTAGGATGGCTCGAAGCTTAAGCGAGCCTGATTCCACCGTTTTTCAAGGGAATATACCAGGCGAATCGCTCCGGCCCGGACCAGTCTGATCCGGTCTGGCTGCAGGTCAATACGTCATCTGTACAGCTGCTCAGAAATGATATCGCCGCGAACAGACGTAGCCTGGATGCGACAAAAGGAAGTTGAAGCAGGTGTTGGATCGTGGAATAGGATGGCCGCAAGGCTGGCAGTTAGAAGGTAAAGGGAGATTGCCGTGACCGAAGCGATTCGCTTTCTTCCGCCGCGTCCGGATATCATTGCGCGTCGTGCGACCATCATCGCCGATCTCGACGACCTGTTGCCCGTCGAGTGCCTCATTCACGAGCCGAGGGAACTGGTACCGTTCGAGACGGACGCCTTCATCTCCTATCGCAAGCTTCCCCTGGCCGTGGTCCTGCCCACCACGACGGCTGAGGTCGCGGCGGTGATGAAATATTGCCACCGCTACGGTATCCCGGTCGTCCCGCGCGGCGCCGGGACGTCGCTCTCGGGCGGCGCGATACCCCAGGAGGATGCGATCGTGCTTGGGCTTTCCAAGATGTCGCGCATCATCGAGGTGGATTACCCGAACCGCACGGCCACGGTTCAGGCCGGTGTCACCAACCTGAGTATTTCGGAGACGGTGGGCGTTGACGGTTTTTTCTACGCGCCAGATCCAAGTTCCCAGCTTGCGTGCATCATTGGCGGCAACATTGGCATGAATTCAGGCGGTGCCCACTGCCTCAAATACGGCGTGACGACCAACAACCTGCTTGGCGTGAAGATGGTGCTGGTAGACGGCACAGTCATTGAACTGGGTGGGAAGCATCTGGATAGCGCCGGATACGATCTGCTCGGTCTTGTCTGTGGCTCGGAGGGACAACTCGGCATCGTCACCGAGGCAACTGTTCGCCTGATCGCCAAACCCGAGGGTGCGCGCCCGGTTCTTTTCGGTTTCGATACCTCCGAAGAGGCAGGCTCCTGCGTCACGGACATCATCGCCTCCGGCATCATTCCCGTGGCGATCGAACTCATGGACAAGCCCGCGATCGAGATCTGCGAAGCCTTCGCGCATGCAGGCTATCCGCTCGACGTGGGAGCCCTTCTTATCGTCGAAGTCGAAGGGTCCGAGGCGGAGATGGAGACGATGCTGGCCGGCATCGTCGAGATCGCCCGCCGCCACAGAGTGAAGACGGTGAGGGAAAGCCAGTCGGCCACCGAAGCCGCGCTCATCTGGAAAGGGCGCAAATCGGCCTTCGGAGCCACTGGACGTATCGCAGACTATATCTGCATGGATGGCACGGTCCCGCTTAGCCAGCTTTCGCATGTTCTCAAGAAGACATCCGAAATCACCGACAGGTTCGGGCTGCGGGTTGCCAATGTCTTTCACGCCGGCGACGGTAACATGCATCCCCTGATCCTCTTCAACGCCAACGATCCCCAGGATGCGGCGAAAGCTGAAGCGGCCGGCAATGAAATCCTGAAGCTTTGCGTTGATGCCGGCGGGTGCCTCACCGGAGAACATGGAGTGGGCATCGAGAAGCGGGACCTGATGAGCCATCAGTACAGTGAAGTAGATCTGATGCAGCAGATGGCTGTCCGCGCGGCGTTTGACGAAGGCTGGATACTTAATCCGTCGAAGGTCTTCCCGCTGGATGGACGACCGGCGGCATGACCCTGATACCGCACAATGAAACAGATGCGGCATACGTCGTTCGCAATGCCGCGACGCAGGGCAAGACGCTTGCGCTTTGCGGCGGAAACACCCGCAGCGGCTTTGGCAATCTCGTCTCGGCAGAAGATACGCTGAGTTCGAGAGGGTTGACGGGCATCGTCGATTACGAGCCGGCGGAAATGGTCATGACCGCCAGGGCCGGGACACCTGTCGCCGAGATCGAGGCCGCGCTTGCCGCGAGCGGACAGATGCTGGCGTTCGAGCCGATGGACCATCGGCCGCTGATGGGAACCTCGGGCGAGCCGACGATCGGCGGCGTCTTCGCCGCGAATGTTTCCGGTCCCCGCCGCTTTGTCGCCGGTGCGGCCCGGGACAGCCTGCTCGGCATCCGCTTCATCAATGGCCGGGGCGAGATGATACGAGCCGGCGGTCGGGTGATGAAGAACGTCACCGGCCTCGATCTCGTGAAACTGCTGGCCGGCTCCCATGGCACCCTGGGTTTCCTCACCGAGGTCACCTTCCGCGTATTGCCGGTGCCGCAGGCCGTGGAGACGATCGTCGTCTCGGACCTTGACGATGCCGCGGCAACGGGGGCGATGGCTACGGCTATGGCCCTGCCGGTGGAGGTATCGGGTTGTGCCCATCTGCCTGCGAGCGTCAAGGGGCGCTTCCTGGACGGGGCCCTGCCGGGAGGCCAGGTGACCGTCCTGCGTCTGGAGGGGCTCGCCGCATCGGTTGAGGTAAGGGCGGAGAAGCTCATCGAAGCCATGCGGGCCATCGGACCGGTCTCCCGCCTGGGCGCGGAAGAGAGCCGGGTGCTCTGGAAACAGATCCGTGACGTTCATCCCTACAGCGACGGTACGCAGAGGCCGCTCTGGCGCGTATCGGTGGCGCCGACGGCGGGCCACCAGTTGATTGCAGCTCTCAGGCTGGAGGCTGGCATCGATGCCTTCTACGATTGGCAGGGTGGTTTGATCTGGATGCGGATGGAAGCCGATCCGGAAGCCGACCTGTTGCGGCGCTATATCCGAGCACTGGGCGGCGGCCACGCGACACTTCTGCGTGCTCCCGATGCTGCACGTCAGACGGCTGCGTCATTCGAACCGCTGCCGGACCCGGTCATGGCACTCTCCGTGCGCGTGAAACAGAAACTGGACCCCGGCGGCATCTTCAGCCCGGGCAAGATGGGGGGGATCCTCTAGTGCAAACCTCCTTCACGCCGGAGCAATTGGCCGATCCTCACGTGGCTGAATCGGAACAGATCCTGCGCCGCTGTGTCCATTGCGGCTTCTGCACCGCGACCTGTCCCACCTATGTCACGCTTGGAAACGAACTCGACAGTCCGCGGGGCCGCATCTATCTCATCAAGGACATGCTCGAAAACGACCGTCCGGCAGATGCCGAGGTCGTCACCCATATCGATCGCTGTCTCTCCTGCCTTGCCTGTACGACGACGTGTCCGTCAGGAGTGGACTACATGCACCTCGTCGACCACGCCCGTGTCCATATCGAGAAGACCTACCGCCGACCGCTCATGGACCGCGCTGTCCGCAATCTCCTGGCGGCGGTACTGCCTTATCCGCGGCGGTTCCATGCGGCGCTTGTTCTTGCCAGCTTCGGGCGACCCTTCGCAGCGCTGCTGAAAGGAATGCCGGCCTTGAAACCTTTAGCCGCCATGCTGGAGCTGGCGCCGAAAGCGGCCCCGAGGCGTTCGCGGGTTCCCACTGCCAATAGCCATACTGCACAGGCCGAAGCGCGCGGCCGGGTGGCGATCCTGTCGGGATGCGCTCAGTCGGTACTCGATCCCGGCATCAACGAGGCAACGCAGCGCCTTCTCGCAAGGTTCGGTGTCGAGGTCGTGGTGCCCGAAGGGGAAGGCTGCTGCGGCGCTCTCGTGCACCACATGGGCCGTGAGAGCGAGGCTCTCGAGTTTGCCCGGCGCAATGTCGACGTGTGGAGCCGGGAGATCGAGATCAGCGGGCTTGATGCCATCATCATCACGGCCTCGGGTTGCGGCACGACGATCAAGGATTATGGACACATGCTGCGCCTTGATCCGGCCTATGCCGAGAAGGCGGCCAGGGTCTCCGCGCTTGCAAAAGACGTCACGGAATATCTCGCGACGCTCGACTTGCCGAAGCTGGAATCCAGGCGATTGACCGTTGCTTATCATTCTGCCTGCTCCCTGCAGCATGGGCAGAAGATCACGCTCCCTCCGAAGAATCTCCTGAAGGGAGCAGGCTTTACGGTCCGGGATCCCGCCGAAGGGCATCTCTGTTGCGGCTCGGCTGGCACCTACAACATCCTGCAGCCGGAGATTTCCGCGATGCTCAGGACCCGCAAAGTGAAGAACATCGAGGCAACCCGGCCGGATGTGATTGCGGCCGGCAACATCGGCTGTATGACCCAGATCTCCGCGGGGACTGCAATCCCGGTGGTCCACACGGTGGAGCTGCTCGACTGGGCCTATGGTGGACCGAAGCCGCCGAAGCTAGCGGTCAGCTGAGCGTCGCCAGGGAAGACAGACCCTGCTGAAGGCGGCGGTGGCCGCCGTCAGCATGACCCTCTTGCTGCCGTTCATCCGCCGAAGATGGTTCCGAAGATGTCGAGCCCCCGGTCCTGGTAATCGACCTTGCCGTGACGACCTCCGGGGCCGATGACGATGACCTTGGAGC
>JAEYTV010000510.1 GCA_023433855.1 Pseudomonadota bacterium
GATCTTGAGAGGGAGCTGACGGCGATGGCAACCGATATCGCCGGCATCGCGATCGAACGTGCGCGCTTCGAGGAACGCATCCAACATATGGCCCACCATGATCCGCTGACGGGGCTGCCCAACCGAACCCTGTTCTGGGCCCAGTTCAGCCGCGCCTTGCACGAGGCGAACCGCGCCGGACGGACGGTGACGGTCGCCTACATAGACCTCGACAACTTCAAGCAGATCAATGACACGCTGGGACACGCGGCTGGTGACGAAGTCCTGAAGACCGTCTCGTCACGCATGGCCCGCTGCACCAGCGCCCATGATCTGCTCGTCCGCCTTGGCGGCGACGAATTCGCCATCGTCTTCAGCAATTCCCATCAGGACGACCGGCATGTCATGCGGCAGTTGCAGGAGCTGCGCTCCGCCGTTGCCTGCCCTGTTGTGGTCGATGGGCGGAGCATCGTGGCTACCTGCAGCATGGGAGTGGCCTTCTTCCCGAAGGACGGGGAAACGCCGGAAGATCTGCTGGCACATGCCGATCGGGCCATGTACGAGGCAAAGGATGAGGGGCGCGACAGGGTGCGGATCTCAGGCCGAGAGGGGATCTGACGCAACCCCGGCGGCGTTGGTTTCCTGAAGGCCGCTTCCCTTGTCGGTCGCGGCGTAGGTGCTCTCGAGATCCGCGACAAACCTTTCAAACAGGACCGAAAAGAGGTAGAGATCCTGTTCGTCCCAGTCCTCCAGCACCCGGTCAAGCAAGGCGCGCTTGACGTTGCGGATCTCCGCGAACAGTCTGTTTCCCAGTTCCGTCAGGACCAGAAGAGATCGACGGCCGTCCGCCTGTGAGGCGTCGCGTCGCAATACTCCTTGTGCAACAAGATCGGCCGCCAGGCGGCTGCCGCGTGACGGGTCGATCCGCATGGCCTCCGCGATGGCCCCCACGGTGACCTCTCCCTCGATGTGGCGCATGGCAGAGAGCGCGTCGAGATGCGAAATCTCCAGGCCCGGCGCGATATTGGCGATGGCTTGGCGTCCGATCGCACGCCGGCCGATCAGCAGCCGCATCCGCGTCAGCGCATCGCCGATTCGGGCAGCGTCCTCGGCCGGGGCGTGGGGAGGGCGGTCGGGTTGAGCGTTCTTGCTGGTCATGCCCGATAATACCAGAGTCGGCGCCCGTTTCCAACCGTTGTTTGCAACCCACATCAACATGCTGTTGACAAATATATGCTATAAGCAGATAACTGGGCTACACTGGAATCAGGCCCATGGATGTCAACGCCCCTGCCGATCTGCCGCTTGTCGTCGACCACCGGCGACGATTGGTGATATTCTGTTTCCTGCTGACGGCGCTGTTCATGGCAACGCTGGACAACCAGATCGTTTCCACCGCTCTTCCCACCATCGTTGGTGACTTCGGCGAACTCGAGCGGTTTGGCTGGGTGGGCTCGGCTTACCTTCTGGCGACGAGCGCCGTCATGCCGGTCTACGGCAAGCTCGGCGATCTCTTCGGCCGAAAATACGTGATGCTTGCCGCCATCGCGCTTTTCGCACTGGGATCCGTCCTGTGCGGCTTTGCCTGGTCGATGAACTCTCTGATCGCCGCCCGCTTCTTTCAGGGATTGGGCGGAGGCGGCATCATGGTGTCGATCTTTTCGATCAACGCCGACCTTTTCGAGGCGCGCGAAAGGGCGAAATACCAGAGTTACACGAGCCTTATCATCATGGCGTCCGGCAGCGCGGGTCCCTTGCTCGGCGGCACCATGAGCGACCTGTTTGGCTGGCGCTCCATCTTCCTGATCAACCTTCCTGTCGGCCTGATCGCCCTTGTGGGCATCTCCTGGATGTTGCCCTATCGCCGACCCATCCGAAAGCCGAAGATCGACTATCTGGGCGCGCTGTTTCTCGCAGCCACGACCTCGGCGATCGTGCTGTGGACCGACAGCGTCCAGATCTTCGGTTCGCTTCTGAGCTGGCAGGCAGTGTCGATCATCGCAACCGCTGCCGTCTGTGCCGGCGTGTGGATCTGGGTGGAATCGCGCGCGCCGGAGCCGGTCGTCCCGCTGAAGCTGTTCCGGGACTCCACCTTTCCACTCTTTCTGCTCGTGTCGCTGGCAAGCGGTGGCGTCGCGATCGGCATGGTGAATTACCTGGCGCTGTTCCTCCAGACGACGACAGGTCTGACACCCACTCTGGCGGGTCTCTTCTTTGTCTGCACGGCGGGCGGTATCGTGGTGGGGTCGATGTCTGCGGGAAGGCTGATAGCCCGCACCGGTCGCTACAAGCCGTTCTCTGTTCTCGGATTGACGATCAACGTGATCACCCTTGCGCTCATGTCGCAGCTTGATGCGGGTACGCCGCTGGTTCTTGTCGGCGCACTCATGGTGTTCCAGGGGATGGCCGTAGGTTTTGGCCAGCAGGCGCCCATCATCGGCGTCCAGAACAGCGCGCCACGCGCCGACGTGGGTGCCGCGACGGGAGCCGTCACGCTTACCCGGATGGGTGGGGCGGCGATCGCCATCTCCATCTATGGCGCGATCATCGGCTCCTACGTAGGTAAGGCCCAACTGCAGCTTCCCGGTGGCGCGCAGCTTGTCGAATTGACCCCGAAGCTCATGGCGGAACTGCCGGAGGAAACGCGGATGCTTGTCGCCCAGATCTATGCGGGGGCATTCGAGACGCTGTTCATCACCGCTGCAGGCATTGCGGCGGTCGGTCTGATGGCCGCCCTGTGTCTGAAGAACGTCCGCTTGCCGTTGGCTTCCTCCTCCGGCCAGAGGCGCGCATGAGCGATCTTCCAAACCATTGAGCATGCACTATCTCCAGGGGAATGAAACCCGAGGCGCTGCTGCATCCCACTCCGGCCGGGCTGTTCTGCCCCATAGGCCGCTTCCATATCGATCCGGTGCGTCCCGTGGAACGGGCCCTGGTCACCCATGGGCACTCCGATCACGGCCGCGCCGGGCACGGCGCCGTCCTGGCGACCCGCCAGACGCTCGACATCATGCGGCTGCGTTACGGGGAGGGGTTCACCAGCAGCGAACAAGCCGCCGCCTTCGGGGAGGAGATCGACCTCGACGGAGTGAGGGTCTCCTTCCATCCTGCAGGCCATGTACTGGGGTCGGCGCAGATCGCGCTTGAAAGGGACGGACTGCGCATCGTCGTGTCGGGGGACTACAAGCGCGGCAACGATCCGACCTGCGCGCCCTTCGTGCCAGTCGGCTGCGACGTCTTCATCACCGAGGCGACCTTCGGGCTGCCTGTCTTCCATCATCCGAACCCCCGCGCGGAGATTGGCAAGCTGCTGACGTCGCTCAAGCAGTTTCCCGACCGCAGCCACCTCATAGGAGCCTACGCGCTCGGTAAGGCCCAGCGCGTCATCCGGCTCATACGCGACTGCGGTTATCAGGAGCCGATCTTCATCCATGGCGCACTTACGAAGCTCTGCGACTACTATGTCGCCCAGGGCATAGACCTCGGCGA
>JAEYTV010000514.1 GCA_023433855.1 Pseudomonadota bacterium
GTCCAGCACGGTCGTCGAAAGACCATCCGTTAGACATTACCGGCCTGCATCACTTCGCCTGGCGCTGCCGCGATGCCGAGGAAACGCGCGCCTTCTACGAGGAACTGCTGGGTCTGCCGCTGGTCCACGTAATTCGCAACGAGCGCGTGCCGTCGACCGGTGAGAACAACCCCCATGTACATATCTTCTTCCAGATGGGCGACGGTTCCTACCTGGCGTTCTTCGACCTGGGGGACGACGTGAAGCCGCTGCCGTCGCCCAATACGCCCGCCTGGGTGAACCATATCGCCATCCAGGTGGCGTCGATGGACGAGCTTCTGGCGGCACGCGACCGGATCGAGAAGGCGGGTGTGCAGGTCGTCGGCGTCACGGATCATCACATCATCCAGTCCATCTACTTCTTCGACCCGAACGGCCTGCGCCTTGAGATCACGACGAAGACCGCCGAGGATGCCGAGTTCGCGAAAGCCGCCAGCAACGCCCACGAGGCGCTGGCGAACTGGAACAAGCACAAGGAACAGAGCTTGCGCAGCTCGGCCTGACGCCAGGTCGCGAGAGTACAAGCTGGTGCGGGAAGGCGGTCGGGCCCGAGCTCGGCCGCCGGCGTCGCCGAGCCGGGAGAGGGGGGTTCATGCTTGATTTCGGCCTTGCGGGACAGGTGATCATGATCACCGGTGCCGGCTCGGGCATCGGCCGGCAGACGGCCCTGCTGGCCGCCCGGCAGCGTGCCCGTATCGCGGTATGCGACGCCAACGGTGATGCCGCGAAAGCGGTCGGCGAAGAAATCCGGTCCGCGGGCGGCGATGCGATGGTCTCGGCATTCGACGTTACCGATATGCAGGCCACGGAAGCGGCCGTGCAGGATATCGAAAGCAATTTCGGCGCCATCGACGGCATAGTCGCGGCGGCCGGCATTTCGCGACCCCAAAAAGCCGAGGACCTGCCCCTCGACGTATGGAACACCGTGATTGCGGTAAACCTGACCGGTGTCTTCATTTCCTGCCAGGCAGTCGGTCGCCGGATGATCGCCAGGGGCAGGGGATCCATCGTGGCGATTGCGTCGGGGGATGCATTCGGAGGACATGCCGGCCGGGCGCATTATTGCGCATCGAAATATGGTGTGGTCGGCCTTGTGCAAACGCTTGCGATTGAATGGGGTCGGCACGGCGTGCGCGTGAACGCGACCGCCCCGGGTGCGGTCGACACGCCGCTGTTGCGCGGCGGTGTACCGTCGGACTTTATCGAGGACGTCATGATCGACCGCACGCCGATGCAGAGACTGGCGTCGGCCGAAGATCAGGCCCTGGGCTGTCTTTTCCTGTTGTCCGAGGGAGCGCGCTTCATCAACGGAGTGGTGCTGCCGGTGGATGGCGGCGCCACGGCCGGTTACCTGACCCGGTGGAGCGGCGTCGACTACGCGTCGAACGCACTGGCGTCGAAGGGTGTTTACGACCCGTCCGGCCGGCGTTGATGCATGTCATACTTGGAGAGGGCATACCGCTGACGGGCGGCAGCTTAGCAGTCAGACTACCGAGGAGCGTTCTTTCTGCACGCTTTAGGCAATGGGAGGATGAAGATGAGAACAATTGCAACGTCCGTGCTGATGGCGACGACGTTTTGCGCGTTTGCCGCAACAGCGACCGCGGAACCGCTGAGCGTTGCCATGATCGAGGCGTCGTCCGGTTCTGCGGCCGAGAACGGAGCCCTGTGGACCGAAGGTGTGCGCTATGGCGTCGAATTGCTCAACGAGCAGGGTGGCTACAATGGCGAGCCGATAAAATTCGCCGAATATGACAACCAGAGCACGCCCGGCGGCGCCTCCGACAAGTTGCGCGCGGCAATAGCGGACGGAGCCCGCATCATCGTTTCTGGCAGCCCGTCGTCGATCATCGCCCAGATTTCGGACGACGTGCGCAAATACAATCTGCGCAATCCTGGCAAGGAACTGATCTTCATCACGCCTGGCGCGCAATCCTTGGTGCTGACGGGCGAGAAATGCCATTTCTGGTTGTTCCGTACGACCAGCACCCCTTTCGTCAGGATGAAAGCCCTGACTGCGGTGATGAAGGAAGACGGGGTGCTCGGCACCAAGGTCTATTCCATCAACCAGAACTATACCTACGGGCAAGAGATGCAGCAGGCGCAGGCTCAGTCGGTGAAGGAGAATGGCGGCGAGATCGTCGAGGCGACTTTGCATGACGTCGCGAAGATCCAGGATTTTTCGCCCTACGTGGCGAAGATCAAGGCTTCGGGTGCGGAATCTGTCCTTAGCGGCAACTGGGGCGGAGACATGGTGCTGCTCCTCAAGGCTGCTTCCAATGCGGGCCTCAAGGTGACGTTCGGCACCACCAATCTCGACAATCCCGGCGTTGTTGGCAGCGCCGGCGAGGCGGCGCTCGGCAATTACCACGTCTCGCCCTACAGTCCCGAGGCCGGCGGAGAGCCTGGAGCGACGTTTGCGGAGGCATTCAAGACCAGATTCGGCCACTATCCGGTCTTTGGCGCGGAGGCGACATTCGCCATGATGTTCCTCGGCGAGGCGTTGAAAACGGTTCAGACGCCGGACAAGTCGATCGACGTGAAGGCGATCGCGTTGGCTCTGGAGGATGCCAGGTTCACATCGCCCGTTGGCGAAATGAGCATGCGTAAGGAGGACCATCAGGGTATCATTCCGATTGCCGTGTCCAAGGTGACCAAGGACGCGAAATACAAGGCCGACGGCACCGATATGGGCTTGCAGCTCGTGCGTGTCGTGCCGGGTCCAGATGCAGAGGTGCCGGCCGACGGCAGCTGCAAGATGGAACGTCCCAGCTAAGTATCCTATGCCGGAGTCGGTGGTGGCGATGCCATCACCGGCTTTTCGTGTCTTGCTTCGGCGGTCGAGGAGGGCTGATGCTGGAATTCGTCGTCATATCCGCACTGAACGGCATCATCTACGGCATGCTGCTGTTCATGGTGTCGGCCGGCCTCACGCTGATCTTCGGCATGATGGGCGTCGTCAACTTCGCCCATGCGTCGTTCTACATGCTGGGCGCCTATTTCGGCTATGCGATCTCGCTCACCCTGGGTTTCTGGGCCGGGCTGGTGATCAGTCCTCTGATCGTGGCGGCCATTGGCGTGGCGATGGAGCGCGCACTGCTGCGT
>JAEYTV010000109.1 GCA_023433855.1 Pseudomonadota bacterium
GAGGGAAGCACGGCCGCCACGCCGTGAAGCACGCCCTTGATGTTCACGTCCACCATCCGGTCCCAGTCGTCGGTCTTGAGCGCCGACAGCATGGAACTCGGCATCAGGCCGGCATTGAGAAAGATGACGTCGATGCGACCGAAGCGATCCTTGGCGAGTTTCGCGATGGCGGCGTTTTCTTCCGGCCTCGTAACGTCCAGTTCCTGGTAGGCCGCCTGCCCGCCCGCTTTCGCGATCTCGTCCGCGATCTCCTTCAGCCTGTCCTCGCGCCGCGCCCCGAGAACGACCTTTGCCCCCTTCGTCGCCAGGAGCTTCGCCGTTGCCTCGCCGATCCCCGACGACGCGCCGGTGATGATTACGACCTTGTCCTTGATCACGTCGATACCTCCATCCCGGGACGGGCCCTCAGGCGCCGTATTGCTCGTCCGAAACCTTCTCCATCCAGTCGACGACCTTGCCGTTTTCGACCTCCTGAACCGCGATATGCGTCATGGCCGTCTCCGGCGCTGCTCCGTGCCAGTGCTTTTCCCCGGGCTCGAAGAAGACGACGTCGCCTGGACCGATCTCCACGATCGGCTCGTCCCAGCGCTGGGCGCGGCCGGATCCCGCCGTCACGACGATGGTCTGGCCGAGCGGATGCGTGTGCCAGGCGGTGCGGGCGCCGGGCTGGAAGGTGACGCTTGCACCCTGGACGCGATCGGGAAACGCAGGATTGAAAAGCGTCTCGACCTCGACGGTGCCGGTAAACCAGTCTGCGGGTCCGGCGACTGAATGCCTGCCGCTGGCTCTGAAGATTTCCATGATGCTCTCCTTCTGTTGGTCTGCGACTGCCTGCCTTCGCTGCCTCCAGAAAGAGAGCCCTGGCAGTCTCCATGATCGGTGTGGCGAAATTGGGTGCATGGACGCCTCACGTCAGCGGGCGACGTCGTATCCGCAACGGTCGAGGTGCCGTGCCGCAAAGGCTCTCGGCCCTGCCTAGGGCGTCTTCGTCGCCTGCTGCTCCCACAGTTCCGTGAGAGACAGCCCTTTCCTGCCCCAGTTGTCGGTATCCACTTCATCGATCACGACGAAGATGTATTCCGGGTTGCGGCCGAGTTCCTCGACGAGGACCTCGGTCATCCGGCGAATGACGGCACGCTTCTGCTCCACGCTTGCTACGCCCTTGGCGACTTCCACTTTGACATACGGCACGGGCTGTCCTCCTCACTCCATGAGCGAGGCAGCTTAACGGTCTGCACCTGCCCGGCGCAACGGAGAGTGGAGCAACCCGGCCACCTTCCCGTCACAGCCTTGCGCAGAAGACGTCGAGCGCCTGAAGCTTCACGACGCCCGCCTCGACCTTCGGAGCGAACCCGGGCATGGCGATCGGCAGGCCGTTCCGCATCCCGGCCGAAAGCGGAAAATCCTGCGCCTCGCGCGTCAGATTGAAGACGAAGAGTAGCTTTTCGCCACCTTTCTCCCGGACGAAGGCAAGCAGATCCTGATTGGTGTCGAGGAAGGTCATGTCGCCGTCGATCAACGGCGGATGGGCCTTGCGGAAGGCGAGAACCGCCCGGTACTGATGGAGGACCGACGTTTCGAGCCCCTCCTGCGCATCGACGGCGCGCGTGATATGTTCGCTGGGCACCGGCAGCCATGTCCTGCTGCCGTCGGTAAAGCCACCGTGCTGCGCTTTCGCTTCCCATACCATCGGGGTCCGGCATCCGTCGCGACCCTTGAAGGCCGGCCAGAAGCGGATGCCATAAGGATCGCGAAGGTCTTCAAAGGCGAGTTCCGCCTCGGTCAGCCCGAGTTCCTCGCCCTGATAAAGGCAGATCGAGCCTCGCAGGACGGAAAGAAGCACGATCGACAGCTTTGCCACGCGATCCTGTTCCTCCGGCTTCTGGGAGAACCGCGTCACGTGGCGCACCACGTCGTGATTGGAAAATGCCCAGCAGACCCAGCCATTGGTCACCGTTTCCGCGACCGTGGTCATCACCTTGCGAATATAGCCGGCGTCGAAGGCGGGCCCGAGGAAGTCGAAGGTGTAGCACATGTGGAGCTTGTCGTTGCCGGTCGTATAGAGCGCAAGCGTCGAAAGCGACCGCGGTCCGTCGCCCACTTCACCCACCGTCGCCCTCCCCTCGTAGGAGTCGAGGAGCCCGCGCAGCCGCTTGAGGAACCCGATGTTTTCCGGCTGTGTCTTGTCATAGAGATGGTTTTGCATGGAATAAGGATTGGTATCGGTCTCCATGCCGGCCCCGTCCGTGTCGTAGACCATCGGCGGATTGTTGCGAAGCTGCTTGTCGTGGAAGTAGTAGTTGACGGTATCGAGGCGGAAGCCGTCGACACCGCGGTCCAGCCAGAAGCGCACCGCATCGAGCACAGCGTCCTGTACTTCCGGATTGTGGAAGTTGAGGTCGGGCTGCGCGATCAGGAAGTTGTGCATGTAATACTGCTTGCGCACGCCATCCCACTCCCAACCGGGTCCTCCGAAAATCGAGAGCCAGTTGGTGGGCGGCGTGCCGTCTGGCTTCGGATCGGCCCAGACATACCAGTCGGCCTTCGGGTTGGTCCGGCTCGAGCGGCTTTCGACGAACCAGGGGTGCCGGTCGGATGTGTGCGAGATCACCTGGTCGATGATCACCTTGAGGCCGAGCCGATGCGCTTCTTCCATCATCTCGTCGAAGTCGGCGAGCGTGCCGAACATGGGATCGACATTGCAGTAGTCGGAGACATCGTAGCCCATGTCGGCCATCGGCGAACTGAAGAACGGAGAGAGCCAGATAGCGTCGACGCCAAGTGACGCGACGTGCCTGAGCCGGCGGGTGATGCCCTTGATGTCACCGATGCCGTCCGCGTTGGTGTCCTGGAAGGAACGGGGATAGATCTGGTAGATCACCGCGCCGCGCCACCAGTCCGGATCGACTGCCCTCACCGCTTCCGTCGCCATGCCTCGACTCTCCTTGCTGTTTTTACCCAGCCCCAACCTAGTGTGGCGGGAATAAAAGACAACGCAGGACAAGGCCTTATGATCGATCTTGCCAGCCGGCCCACTTCGGCCTATCCGACAGTCCGAAGCAACCGAGGAACCGGACATGGGCGGGCACCTTCTTTCAGTCGGAGAATGCATGGTGGAGCTGTCGCAGGCAGGCGAAGGCCTGCTGCGCAAGGGCTTTGCCGGCGACACCTTCAATACCGCCTGGTATGCGCGCGCCTGCCTGCCTGCCGAATGGTCGGTGGATTATTTCACCGCCGTCGGCGACGACCCCCTATCGACGGAAATGCTGACCATGATGAAGGAGGCCGGTGTCGGCACCGGCTACATACGTCGGATCAAGGGCAAGACCCCCGGCCTCTATCTCATCACCCTGAAGGACGGAGAACGCACCTTCAGCTACTGGCGCGATACCGCCGCAGCCCGAAAGCTTGCCGATGACCCCGACCGTCTGCGAACAGCCGTCGAGGCAGCCGACGTCGTTTATTTCTCCGGCATTACCCTCGCCATCCTTGCACCCGAGGCGGTCGAGACGCTTCTTTCGGAACTTCGCCGCGCCAAGGTTGCCGGCAGGACGGTGGCTTTCGACCCCAACATCCGGCCGCGCCTCTGGTCGAGCAGCGAGATCATGCTGCGGACCATCGAGGCTGGCGCCCGCGCCGCCAATCTGGTGTTGCCGAGCTTCGACGACGAGACCACCCACTTCGGCGACGCCACCGTTGCCGATACGATCGCCCGCTATCATGGCCTCGGGGTCGAGAACGTCGTCGTCAAGAACGGTGCCGACGGAGCCACGCTGAGCTTTCGCGGCAGCGATCCTGTCCATGTCCCGGCGGTGCCCACGCCAAGCATCCTTGATACCACAAGCGCCGGCGACAGCTTCAACGGCGCCTTTTTGTCGCGGCTGGTGCGTGGTGTGGCCCCAGCAGAGGCCGCAGCCTATGGGGCTCGGGTGGCATCCGTGGTGATCGGCCACCACGGGGCGCTGATCAGTCCCGCCTTGCTGCCGGGATAGGCGGTTCCGAGCGAATCCCCGGGGTCCGTCTCACGCGTCCGCCCGAGGTCCGCCGGCGGATCAGGACAGAAAAGACACCGGAAATCCGCGGCTGACCGAATTTGCAACGGTGCAGATGGCGCGAGCGCGCTCGATGACCGCGCCGGTATCCACGCCCTCGCCGGAAGTGCAGGTCACCTCGAGATCGGCCCGCGTCACAGTAAGCGGCGTACCCTCCATTTCCAGGGTGACGCGAACCGCGATATCGACAAGCTCGACACCCATGTCATGGGCCGCATATCGCAGGTCGTTGCAGAAGCAGCCGCCGATCGCCAGGGCAAGCAGTTGTGCTCCGTTGAAGCCGAGGCCCTGCCCTCCCGCCTTCCCTTCGGCCCGGTCGCCAACCAGCGTGTGGCTGCCTGCCCACCCCAGGGCCGCTTCCGTCCCGTTCACATTGCGCAGTTCCACCACCGAGGAGACCATGAGCAATCCTTCCTGACCGTCGCTGGATACTTGACCCCGCCGATGATCTCACCGACGGCTGCGACGTTCAACTGCGGTAATCGGCGTCTTCATGCTGCTGTTACAAACGTCGCCGATAGAGAAGCGAACGATCCCCTGCATCCGAGTCGGATTGCGGATCGCCAATCGGGCTGGGTCACACATGACCAGAATCACCATCGTTACCGATGCCTGGTACCCTCAGGTGAACGGCGTCGTCCGCTCGATCGAGAGCACCAACCGCGAGCTCGCCCGCATGGGTATCGATGTGATGATGGTCACGCCGCAGGATTTCCCGAACATTGCCTGCCCCACCTATCCCGAGATTCGGCTGTCGATCGCCGGTTTCGGCAAGGTCGCCGCTGCGATCGAAGCGACGCAACCAACAGCGGTGCATGTCGCGACGGAAGGCCCTCTCGGTGTTCTCGCGCGGCGCTGGTGTCTCAAGAACCGCGTCCCGTTCTCGACAAGTTACCATACCCGCTTTCCCGAATATGTGGCTGCCCGTTTTCCC
Organism: Pseudomonadota bacterium; assembly: GCA_023433855.1. GTDB lineage: Bacteria > Pseudomonadota > Alphaproteobacteria > Rhizobiales > Rhizobiaceae > Neorhizobium. The sequence goes on from JAEYTV010000109.1 coordinate 4,987, forward strand.
GTTCCGCTGCCCTGGCTGCAGGCCTTCGTGCGCTGGTTCCACAATGCCGGCAACGGATGCATGGTCGCCACTGCCAGCCTGGAACGGGAACTCCTGAAGCTCGGCATCAGGAACCTGCTCCGCTGGAGCCGCGGCATCGACCAGACCGTCTTCCACCCCATGGAGCTTGACGAACGCCCGTTCAACCTGACGCGGCCGATCTTCATGACGGTCGGCCGGGTGGCAGTCGAGAAGAACCTTCCGGCCTTCCTGGATCTCGATCTTCCGGGCTCCAAGGTGGTGGTCGGCGACGGCCCGGCACGCGCCGATCTGGAGAGACGTTATCCGGACGTCCTTTTTACAGGCATGAAGGCCGGCAACGATCTCGCGCGCGCCTATGCCCAGGCCGACGTCTTCGTC
>JAEYTV010000113.1 GCA_023433855.1 Pseudomonadota bacterium
TCTTTGAACATGGCGACGGACCAGGGCATGTATTCGACCGTGCAGCCATTGGGAATCGCGGCAATCAGGTGAACCTGCACTTCAGGCGCCAAGTGGCTGACGACCGGCTTGTCGCGTGCCTGCGCGAATTCGGCGATGTCTAGCCAGGGCGTTATGCCTCCTGCCCGAAACGGGTCGATCATGACGAAGTCCGGAGGCGCCACACTGAGAAGTTGCTCGAACCCGCTCAGCCGATAGATGTACTCGCCGGTGGCGATGGGGATGGGCTGTTCCATACTCACCGTCGCCTGCCCGCGCAGATCGTCATGAGCAATGGGATCTTCGAGCCAGGAGAGGCCGAATTCGGCAATCGCCTGCCCCATCTCGACCGCCTGCTGCACACTCCAGCGCTGGTTGATGTCGCACATCAATTCGATGTCTTCACCAAGCGCCTCGCGGATTAGACGAATTCGTTCGATTTCCTTTTCGCGATTGTGCTCACCAGGCAGCGCGAGCTGCATCTTGACCTGCCGATGGCCGGCATCAACCAAGCGCCGGCATGCCACCAGAACCACGTCGAGACTGAAATCTCGCATCATGGCTCCGCTCGCATAGGTCGGCACTGGAGCACCCTTCGCGCCGAGCAGTCGCCATAGCGGCTGTCCCGCGACCTTGCCCCTGATGTCCCACAGGGCGATGTCGAGCGCCGCCAGCGCCAGCGTGAAAATGCCGGCAGGCCCCGAGCCTCCCGCGAGCGCATCGATCCGCTCGAGCAGTGGCGCCGGGTCGAGCGGATCACGCCCGATACACATCTCCGCCATATCCTCCACGGCCACCGTCAGTGCACGCGACAGGCCTGCACCAAGGAAAGTAAAGCCAATACCCTCCACGCCTTCGTCGGTGCGCAGGAGAAGCAGCACCGTTGGCCTGTTCGCGTCCGGTCTGGATGGCCCTGCGGCAAGAGGTTCATCGGCCGGCAGGCCGAGTAGGAGAACCTCGTAACCTGTAATCACCATGGGGTGTTCAGTCCGCCAGGGAATGGGTGACGAACTTGGAAACCAGATAAGCTTCCATTGCTTCCGACCCGCCCTCGGAGCCGTAGCCGCTGTCCTTCACGCCGCCGAACGGCGTCTCGGGAAGGCCAAGCCCGTGATGGTTGATCGAAACCATCCCGCTCTCCATCGCCTCGCTCACCTTGGCTGCGGTTCTTGCTGAGCGTGTGTAGGCATATGCGGCAAGGCCATAGGGAAGCCTGTTTGCTTCCTCGACCATGCTGTCGAAATCGGCGAAGCGCTGCAGCATCATGATCGGACCGAACGGTTCTTCGTTCATGACCCTTGCCGGCAGTGGGACGTCTTCCAGGATCGTAGGCTCGAAGAAATTTCCTTGGTTGCCGATGCGGCGTCCGCCCGTCGCGACAGAGGCATTGTGGTCGGCGGCGTCCTGCACGAAGGCCTCCATCGCCTGCACGCGCCGAGGATTGGCCAGAGGCCCCATATCCGTATCCGGATCGGAGCCGTTGCCGACCTTCAGGCGGGCGGCGCGATCGACGAGTTTGGACTTGAACTCGCCATACACCTTCTCCTGGATCAGGATGCGGGCGGGCGAGGTGCAAACCTGGCCGGCGTTCCGGAACTTGAACGCCGTGAGCAGGTCGGCGGCGCGCTCGAGATTGGCGTCCTCGAACACGAGCGTCGGCGAATGCCCGCCCAGTTCCATGGTGGCGCGCTTCATATGCGTGCCTGCCAGAGCCGCAAGTTGCTTGCCGACGACGGTCGATCCGGTGAAGGAAATCTTGCGGATAGCGGGATTGGGGATGAGGAATGACGATATGTCGCTCGGTACGCCATAGACCAGATTGACGACGCCGGGAGGTATTCCGGCGTCATGCAGGGCGTCGACAATCCGTGAGAGCGCCTCGGGCGTTTCTTCCGGTCCCTTCAGAATCACCGAGCAGCCGCTGGCAAGTGCGGCGCCAAGCTTTCGGGCCGCCTGCGCGAGGGGAAAGTTCCACGGACTGAACGACGCCACCGGGCCGACCGGCTCGCGTATCACGGATAGCCTTACGTCCGGCACGCGCGAAGGGATGATGCGGCCATAAACCCTGCGGCCCTCCTCGGCAAACCATTCGAAGATGTCGGCCGAAGATTCGACTTCCTGCCTTGCCTGGGCGATCGGCTTTCCCTGTTCACGGGTCAGAAGCGGCGCAATCCCAACGCTTCGCTCGCGGATCAGCGCGGACGCCTTGCGCAGGACGGCACAGCGTTCAACCGCCGATTTCGCCCGCCACTGCCTGAAGCCCTTGTCGGCGGCGCGGCATGCATCTTCGAGATCACCGGGCTCGGCGACTGCGACCTGCCCTACCGGCAGACCAGTCGCCGGGTCCCAGAAATCCAGTGTAGTGCGCGCCGCGCCGTCGCGCCACACGCCATCGATGTAAAGCTGAACCGTCTCACCCATCTCAGTCAGTCCTTTGGTCTGCGGTTGCCGCGCGCCCCATTTGTCTGGCCTACTGCATCAGGACGGCGCAGTTGCGTTCAACCACGGTGTTCGCCATCACCGGAAGCAACGGCTCTTGGACGTCAATGACAACCAGGAATGCAGTTACGGCGTCCACAAGCATCGTCGCCTCCTACTTCACGCCGCCGAGGCCGCACCGTATGCGGGGTTGGCTGCGCGCTCGTCCTTGATCAGATCCGCCACGCGCTCGGCGACCATGATCGTCGGAACGTTGGTATTGGCGCAAGGAATGGACGGGATCAGCGAAGCATCGCATATGCGCAAGCCGCCGACGCCGTAAACGCGGCCGCTGCTGTCCGTCACCGCGAGAGGATCGTCCGTCCCGCCCATTCGGCATGTTCCCACCGGATGCCAGACTCCTGTCACGCACTCGGTCAGATAGTTGTCGAGGACCGTATCGTCGGCAAGGATCTCCGCAAGCGAAGCCCCTTCGGTCACGAACTTTCTGACAAGCCAAGGCCGCATGGCCGGAAGAGCATCAAGCATCGACGCAAAAATCTGCATCATGGCCTGGTTACGCAAACCCGGCACTGAGAAGCGGCGAACCCGGTCGGAATAGTTGGCCGGAAAAGCGATGCTGGAGATGCGCGACACGGGCTTCGACTGCGCCAACGCAGCCGCGAAGCGGAACGCCTCTCTAAGCCTTCGCATGTCGCGCTCGTCGGAAAGCATCCGGAAGTCGACGACCGGCTCCGCGTCAATGCTGCCCCCGGCAAGCCGCACACTCCCCTGAGAGTAGGCCTTGTTGACCCACACATAAAGCGTGCCGATCCGGTATCCCATCGCGTGCCAGCCAGATCTGGCAATGATGGCGAGGCTCATATCGCCTTGGGGACATCCTTCCAGCCCAGATGAGTATCTGAAGTGGGCCTGGGTATGATGGCGATGAGAATCATGCATACGGGCGGAGCGATCAAGCAGGCACGACACCGAGATGACGGGGTGCTCGATCAGATTGCGTCCGACACCGCGGCGATCGGCGATGCTCTCGATGCCCAGGGCAGCCAGTTCGCCCGCCGGCCCTATCCCGCTGCGCATGAGCATTGCGGGGCTATGAACCGTTCCGCAGCTCAGCACGGTCTCCCGCGCGCTGATCGTGCGGCGCACGCCCTTGCTGTCGCGGAGGACGGCGCCCGTAGCCTCCTTGCCCGAGAACACGATCCGTTCGACCAACGTTTCCGTCAGCACGGTCAGATTGGGCCGCTCGCGCACATTCCGTGTCAGATATGCATAGGCGCAGGAAACACGCTGGCCGTTTTCGTCGACCGAAGCCGCCACCGGCATGTAACCATCCCGCCAGACGCCGTTCTGGTCGTCGATCGACTCGTAGCCTTGCCGATCGAGCTCGCCCGTCACCGCACGAACAAAGCCTGTCCAGTCTTCAGTCGGAAAGCGGCTGATCGCAAAAGGCCCATCGGCTCCATGCAAGTCGCCGCCGAAGTTCAGGTCGCGTTCGAGTTTGCGGAAATAGGGCAGGACCGAATCCCAATCCCATCCGGCCGCCCCGAGACGTCCCCATTCATCATAGTCGGAAGGCGCGCCCCGGTTGGCGCAGAGGCCGTTGATCGTCGACCCGCCGCCCAGTAGCCTTGCCTGCTCGTAGCGGGCAACGCGCCCGGATTCGGGATCGTTGCGGCGTCCGCTACCCAGGCGCGCCTTCAAGCCACGCCATGTGTAGTCGGGATTGAAGTATGCCTTGCCCGGATAGTTGGAAAGCACGTCCTCGGTGGCAATCTCGCGGGTCACGTCCTTGCCGGCCTCCACCAGCACGACGGATACTTTCGGGTCCTCGGTGAGCCGGGCGGCCAGGGTACAGCCAGCCGAACCACCACCGATGATCAGGTAATCGCAGGTTTCGCCGGCCGGAGCGTGATGGCTATCGGAGAACATCAACACTTCTCCTGAGCAGCGCCCAGGACAAGCGGGGTCGCAGCACCCTCGCGCACGAAAATCCAGCTGATGATGCGCTCCTTGAAACGCCAGCGCCCGTCGTCGCCACGCTCGTAGACATCGTCGTAGTCGGCTACGACCAGCGGCTCCGCTGGATGCGGCGGCAGCCCGTCATTGGCAAAGAGCGTCAGGATGCACGATCCGCCGACAAGACCATCGGCGAGCGGCGTCAGGCGCAGATTGGTGAAAATGTGCCTCGCCGTGCGCGGTCCATTGTCCTTGCGACGCTTGTAGCTGTCGCGGATCGCCTCCCTTCCGACGCTGCGGCCACCGGTCGAACGGCCATAGACGCCGTCGACGGTGAAGAGGTCGGCGACACCATCGGATTGGTCGTGGTCGATCAGATATGCAAATTCCGCATTCAGCGCCTCGATTTCCAGCCGCAGCAAAAGCAGTTCGCTAAAATTCATGCCGGTCATTCTAAGCTGATCGTCTTTACAGTGTTCGAAAGCGTCCCGATTTTCTCGATCGAAACCGAGACTGGGCCTCCCAGTATGCGCAGATCGACATTCTGCACAGCCCTGCCGTTCCCGCTTACCCGCTTGAGCGCGGTTCCCATAGAGACGATGTCACCCGGCAACATCGTCATGTAGCCGGAAATGAACTCGAGGACCTCGGGGATCTTGTGGGTGAGGTTCTGCGTGCTGTCCTCGGTGACGAGTTCGCCCTGGTGGTCGCATCTGACCAGAAGCGCATGCGGGTCAGGCACCTCGTCCCGCAGGGTGATCCACGGCCCCATGGGGGAAAACGTATCACTGCATTTGTAGCGCCCGGAATAGGAAACGAAGGTATCGATATATTCGATTACCGTATCATCGTCCTTGCGCGGGTGGATGGCACGATAGTGAAACGTAGCTTCGCCCCGCATGGTGGGCGACGTTATGTCATTGTGGATGGTGTAGCCGAAGACATGATCCATGGCATTGGTCGCCCGGACGTCCTTGGCCGTCTTGCCGATAATCACCGCCAGCTCCGGTTCCGGATGAACCCGGCCATAGTGTTCCTTGATCAGGATCGATTCGCCATGCCCCACCAAGGCATTCGCTCCTTTCACGAAGATCGCCGGATGGGTGGGACCCGACATAATGCGGTCCGAATTGGCGCTGTTGTTGAGTGCGAGGCAGCAAATCTTCGATGGCCTGCGGACCGGCGGATGCCACTGGATCGCTTCCGAAGCGATAGCGCTTACTGCGCCGGGATCGGTCGACAAAGCGTCGTGAACTTTCGCCAGGTCCTGCATCGCGGCCGGGCCGGCCTCGATCAACGACACCATGTCGTAGCTCCAGGCAGGCGCAGCGCCCGTGAGTGCCTTCAGCGCTTCCGGGAGACTTACGACCTGGCCGCCCGGCCCCTCGATGACCAGGATATCTTCATTCTCTACCCTCACGCTTGCGAGCTTCAAATCAGCGCACCTTTCTTGCTATCGACGGCGCGACACAAAGAGTGAGCGCGTTGATTATGGGTTGATCCCGCCGATGACCTACGGGCACTTGCGCCCATTTGGAGCTTCTTGGTTTCCGGACTTTCAGCAAAGACGTCCCGCCAACGCAAATGGCTTGCGACACAATTTCGATCACTGAAACTCACATTGGCGACCCAGATCCACTTCGCGACGCGGTGCTAGGGGAAAGGCAAATCATCAGGAGGAAGAGTCTTGAAGATCGAAACCGTCGACAGTTTCCTGCTTTCCCTGCCTTACCGGACGAGTGGAGGCTTCCACTACATTGCCGGCCGGCCCTCGAACGCCCTTGCAATGCTGCTGATCAGGATCAGGACCAAAGACGGATTGACGGGATGGGGCGAAGCCTTTGGCCACGCCGGCGCGGTCGCGACAAAGTCCATGATCGACAGTCTGGTGGGTCCGTTGCTGGTAGGTGAGGACGCAAGAAATATCGGCGCGCTGATGGAAAACGTCCGCCGCAAGGTTCATCTATTCGGGCTTAGCGGACCTACAATCTACGCCATTTCCGGCATCAACATCGCTTTGTGGGACCTTCTCGGCAAACGAGAGGGCAGACCGGTTTGCGACCTTATCGGAGGCGGGCGCCATGAACTCTCGGTCTATGCAAGTTTTCTGCGATGCTCATCGGATGAGGCCCTGGAGAAAACCTGCGCCGACGCGCTAGATGAAGGTTATGAAACGGTCAAGCTGCATGAAATCACGGTGGATCGGATGCGGCTTGCTCGGCACAGCCTTGGCGCACGGACTGCCCTGGCGGTCGATACAAATTGCCCGTGGAGCGTCGACCAGTCAAAGGAGGTGCTTGCGGCAGTTCGTGACCTGAACCTGCGCTGGATGGAGGAGCCGGTGTGGCCGCCGGACGACTATGCCGGTCTTGCACGTTTGCGTGGCGCCGGAACGCCGATCTCGGCCGGCGAGAATGCAGCATCCATCGAGGATTTTCAGCGACTTCTCGCAGCCGAAGCCGTGGACGTCCTGCAGCCCAGCGTGTGCAAGGTGGGCGGCATCACCGAAATGCTCAAGATAATTACACTGGCGAATGATCACAGCATCGAGGCAGTACCCCATTGCGGCTATATGGGATCCGGTTACCTCGCCAATCTGCACATCGTTGCCTCGCTCGAGCCGACAATTCCGGTCGAGCGGCTCTATATCGAACTGGAAGAAACACCCTTTCCCACCATGCCCGTTGTCGCTGATGGGCGCACGACCGTTCCGACAGGTCCGGGGCTCGGTTGCGATCCGGATATGAGCATTGTCGAAAAATGGCAGGTCACATAAGCTGATTTTCACATGTCCATCGCGAACCTTCAGTCATCGGAAGCTGACGAGGAGCTTCCCCGCTCCCCGGAGCGACGCAGCTATGCCGATCTCAGCCTGGTCCAGCGAACGCTCGCTGTGCTGGAGTGTGCCAATCGACTGGAACTGATCACGGTGCGAAGGATCAGCGACGAATGCGCGATCCCGCCAAGCAGCGTCGTACGCATTCTCGAAACGCTGTGCGCCGAAGGCTACCTCACCCACATTTCCCGGCGAGGCGGATATTCGCTGACCTCCAAGGTCAAGTCGCTCAGCGCAGGCTACCACAGCAAGTCGCTCATTGTGGAAGTCCTGAAGCCTGTCGTGGACGCCCTGACAAAGGAGTACCTCTGGCCATTTGCCGCGGCCACGCTCGATCACAATGCGATGGTCGTCCAGTATTCCTCGATTCCGCTCAGCCCGCTCGCACATGCGAGAAGCACGCTGCACAAGCGCGCCTCGCTGATCAGCCGAGCGCACGGGCTCGCCTATATGGCTTTCTGCAGCAGCCGCGAAAGAACTCTGCTCCTGAAACTCGCGCTGGAACGACACTTCCAGGAAGATCAGATCGTCAGCACCAATTATCAGTGGCGGAAAGCACTTCGGACGACACGCAAGGCAGGCTACGCCAGCCGGCTATCGAAGGCCGACCCGTTCACGAATTCGCTGGCGGTGCCGATCGTGGTCGAGCCCGGCCACGTCGCCGCCACCATCGGGGTGACCTATTTCCGCCGGGTCGTGAAACGATCGCAGATCGCGCAGATGGTCGGCGCACTCCAACGAGAGGCTGCATCGGCAGCCGCGGCCATTGCGGAACGGATGTAACGTTCAATGAGCGCGGCACCCGCTTCGGCTTCTCGTGGCTTACTACCCGCATGAGAGCCGTGCGTGGACGGGCGAATACCACCGCGCCCCTGCCTGCAGCCGCCTTCCATCAACCTGCCATTTAGTTTCAGTCGCTGAAAGCAGAGATAGTCAGCGTTGCCCTCTCGCTGCATGAGACAATAATTCGAGCCCGTGCGGGCGGGGCCATGGCGGATTTGATGGACGGGCGTAGCCAATGATCAGGAAGTCATATCCCCCGCGCCTTGCCATGGATGTCGAGCACGCCATCGTCTACCGGCGGGAAAACGAGTTCGCGAGCCACCCCTATTCCCGTGGCTTCTGGGAAACGGCGGCGGGGCATCTCATCTGCAACTTCTCGGTTGCGACAGCAGACTATTTCGGAGATCCGCATGGCCTCGCCCATCACAATCTAATCAAGAACCCCGGCGGCAGGCGCGGCGTGACCGTCCGTTCGGAGGACCGTGGCCGGACATGGCGCGTCTGGAACGAGGACAAGAACCGGCCCGGTATGGACGTCATGCCCCCGCAGCCGGGAATCGACGGAAAACCGGGCGACCTCGCCGAAATCGGACCGGTCGACTACGCCGACAAGGATGTCCTCGTCTCGAACTTCTACTACCAGTACATGCAGGAGGATCCCCAGATCAGGGATTTCGTCGCGACCGTGACCACGGCCTTCGGCCCGCCCGAGAACCAGGTGTTTTTCCGCATCTCGAAGGATGCGGGCCAGTCATGGTCGCGTTCCGCCATGCTGCCGCTCGATGGCCTCTACTCGCTGAGCGCTGTGGAATCGTCATTGGTCCGCCACGATGGACGGTGCCTGCTCTTCCTGACCGGCGGCGCCAGCAAGGAAGGCCAGCACAACCGTTTTCCGGCCGGACCCAAACATGGCGAGCCCAACCGACCGCTTGTCTACCGAAGCACCGACGACGGCACGGCATTCCGTTTTCTGTCGTTCATAGCGCCCAGGGACGATCCCGACTTCAGCGGGCTCCAGCGGATGTATCCGCGCGGTATCCTGCTACCCAGCGGCAGGATCCTCTGCACGCTGCGCGTCGATCGGGACTGGGCAGGCGACATGTGGACCGAACTCTTCAAGAGCGACGATGGCGGGAGGACATGGCAGTTCCTCTCACGGATCACCGATTTCGGGGCACCGGGCTCGCCTGTGCTGATGGGCGACGGCCGCTTGGTGCTCGTTTACACCTATCGCTTGCCGCCCTACGGCATGCGTGCTGTCGTCAGCGAGGACGAGGGTGCAACGTGGGGGCCGGAGATCATCATCCGCGGTGACGGCGGCAGTTGGGATATCGGCTATCCGCGAGCCTGGGAGGTGAGCCCCGGCAAGATCGGGACGATCTACCACTACAACGACAAGGACGATCCGATTCAGGTGAAGCCGGTCGACACGCTTTGGGGGGCGGGTGGCGTGCGCTATATCACTCGCAGCATCTTCTCGGTGGATTGACCGCGAGCGCGCTGGGCCGACCTGCGCGAACGACCAAACTTCCCTTGGATCGACGCGGAGAACTGCCCTGCGCGACGTAGCTGCGAGCGTAGGCGGCGCGCGCATAGATGCTTCCTGCCCCAGCAAGCGTCCCCCAGAACCCATCGAGTTAATTTCACTTGTTGAAAGTAGTCACACTCCTCGTTGCCGTTCGGCTGAATGAAGCATTAATCGAATCCACGCAAGCGGTGTGGGTCGTTCGTTCGGCCGAGGAATGCATGTTTCTTGATGACCGACTGACTTGGGAGGTGTGATGAATTCGAGCAGTACAGCGTCTAACCCGCAAGCGACGAGGCCGGGCAAAACGGCCCTTGCCGGCATCCGGATCGTGGATCTGACACAATTCGAGGCGGGAACGTCGTGCACCGAAACTCTGGCCTGGCTTGGAGCGGATGTCATCAAGGTTGAGCCGCCAAGCCGCGGAGAGCAAGGCCGCGGCGCAACCACCGACAAGGCTGGCACAGATTCTCCCTATTTCCTGCTGCTTAACGCCAACAAGCGCAGTGTAACATGCAATCTGAAGACGGAAGCTGGTCGGAAGCTGCTCGAGCAGCTGATCCCGCACGCGGACATCTTCATTGAGAATTTTGCGCCCGGCGTCATCGAGCGGCTCGGCTTCGATTACGAACGCGTGCGTGCGATAAATCCACGTGTCATCTATGCCCAGATCAAGGGATTTGCTCCGACCGGGCGTTTCAAGAACTTCCTCGCATTCGATCCGATAGCCCAGGCCGCAGGCGGGGCATTGTCCATCACGGGCGAAGATGGCGGCCGCCCGTTGAAGCCGGGACCGAACATTGGCGATACCGGCGCTGGGCTTCATTGCGCCATCGGCATTCTGGCCGCATTGCATCAACGTCACACCACCAACGAAGGCCAGCGTATCGAAGTCACGATGCAAGATGCCGTCATCAATTTCGGCCGCATCGCATATGCGGCGCAGTATATTTTCGATGCTCCAGCGCCGCGATGCGGCAACCAGAGTATCATAGCTGGCACGTCACCGAGCGAAGTTTACCCATGCAAGGGCGGCGGACCCAACGACTATTGCTACATCTACACGACACGCGCCAGCAACATGCATTGGCATCGCTTGCTCGAAGTCGTGGGCCGCAACGATCTCCTGGACGATCCCCGGTTCACTGATGCCAAATCCCGCGCGGCCAATTTCCGCAGCGTGGATGAGGTCATCTCGGCATGGACCATCCAGCACGACAAACATTCCGTCATGCAGCTTCTCGGCGACGCCGGTATCCCGGCAAGTGCGACCTTCGACACCGTCGAGCTTTCGCAGGACCCGGACCTGCGCGAGCGTGGCACATTCGTCACGGTCGATCACCCAGTACGTGGCGAATTTGTTCTCCCCGGCTCCATGATCAAGCTCTCGGCCAGCCGCGTGCCGGTAAAACCGGCGCCGCTGCTCGGCGCCGATAACTTCGAGGTCTATCGGGATATACTCGGCATTTCCGATGACGAAATCGTCAGACTGCAGGAAGAGGGTGCGATCTAACTCTCCCAGGCATGGCCTACCCAAAACAGAAGGTGAAGATGGTCCGCGGGTATACATTGTTCGGCCAGGCTCTCGCGAGAGAGGGTGTAGAAACCGGATTCTACATCATGGGCGGACCGATCAACGATGCCGTCAAGGCGGCCATCGACGGCGGCGTGCGCATGGTGGATACGCGGCACGAACAGGCGGCAGCGATGGCTGCACAAGCCTATGCGCGCGTCAGGTGCAAGCCTGGCCTGTGCATGGGGGCATCCGGTCCCGGAACCATAAATCTTACCCTTGGTCTCGCCAATGCGCTGATCGACTGTGCACCGGTCGTTGCCTTCGGAGGGGCGAGCCCTGTTGCACAATATCTGCATGGCTCGTTTCAGGAGATCGACCAGGTGGCCATCATGCGACCGGTCACGAAATGGGCCGAGAGGGTATACGACGCGCGGCGTATTCCCGAGTATGTCAACATCGCGCTCCGGCGCGCCATGGCCGGCAAGCCAGGCCCCGTCTATATCGACCTGCCCGGCGACGTGCTTTACGCCGAGGTGGACGAATCCGAAGTTATATGGCCCAAGACTCCGGCAAGCGCAGCGCGGAGCAGGCCGGCTGCCGACGCGGCTTCGCTCTCCCAGGCAGCCGATGCGCTCGCGAAGGCCAAGCGCCCCGTCATCGTGACGGGCAGTGGCATAATCTGGTCACAGGCATCGGACCAACTCCGTGCCTTCGTCGACGCGACCGGCATCCCTTTCTACACCACGCCTCAAGGCCGCGGCGTGATCCCCGAGGATCATCCACATTTTTACGCTCACGCACGGTCCACGGCGTTCAAGGAGGCCGATCTCGTGCTGGTGGTCGGCACCCGGCTTAACTACGTCGTCTCCCATACCCGCCCGCCACGTTTCTCGGAGACCGCAATCATCGTGCAGATCGACGTGGATGCCGATGGCATCGGGGCAAATGACAGGGTCGATATCGGAATTGTCGCGGACGCTGCCGTGGTGCTGGAGCAACTGCTCAACGCCGTGAAATCATCTGTGACGCCGGAGCAGTTTGCGAAATGGCGGGATCAGCTCGCCGCTGTGGAGAGCAAGCGTGCGCCCAAGCACGAGGAATCCATCGCCACCAACCAGGTGCCGATCCACCCTCTGCGGCTTTGCAAGGAGGTTCGCGACTTCATCGACCGCGATGCGATACTGGTGGTGGACGGCCAGGAGATCCTCAATTTTGGGCGACAGACAATTCCGACCTATCGGCCCGGCCACAGGCTGAACTCGGGGCCGTTCGGAACAATGGGCGTGGGCATGCCCTTCGGCGTAGGCGCCAAGGCCGCATGGCCCGACGCTCAAGTCGTGGTGCTGCACGGCGATGGCTCCTTCGGCCTCAACGCGATGGAACTCGATACGGCCGTCCGTCATGACCTGCCGGTCCTCGTCGTCATCAGTCTGAACGGCGGATGGACCGCCGATCCCGGAAAGATCAAGCCGGGTCGCGATCTTGGCTACACCCGCTTCGACAAGATGGCGGAATCCCTTGGCTGCTATGGCGAATATGTTGAGCGCCCCGAGGATATCAGGCCGGCACTGGAGCGTGGCGCTGCCGCCGTCTCGAAGGGCCAGACCGCCATCATCAACGTATTGACGGACTGGCGCGCTCAGTCCACCACCGCGAGCTTCACCGCCTATCGGACCTGAGGAGCGGAAGGACGAACCCGTTCGAGCGCATCTAAGATGGAAGTAGCGACGTGCCGAAAACGTGTGGAGGGCTGCCCGGCCCGCCGACAGAAAACGTAAAAAAACGGAGGAGATGATGGGCGCGAATGGCAAGACTGAAATCAACCCGATCGATCGTAACGGGCCAACGCGGCGTAGCGTGATGCTCTGCTCGGCGGCGGCAGCGCTTGCGTTGCTCGGCCCCTCAGGCGCAATGGCCCAGGAGTGGCCATCTCGACCGATCGAACTAGTGGTCCCGTTTGCTCCCGGCGGCGGCACCGATCTCCTGGCTCGGGCATTGGCGGATGAATTGTCCAAGCAGTTCGACATGCCGGTGCAAGTTGTCAATCGCGCGGGTGGAGGTGGCGTTGTCGGCTTCGAGGCCATCAAGGCGGCGAAGCCGGATGGATACACGCTAGGCATTCTCACCGCGCAGCTGATCACGGCAAATCTGCGCGGCGTGATGAAAACATCCTACAAGGACTTCGCTCCGGTGGCGATGCTGGCGATAGATTATGCCGGGCTCTCGGTGCAAACCGATTCCAAGTGGAAGACCCTGCCCGAGTTTCTCGACTACGCGAAAGCCAATCCAGGCTCGGTAACTGTTGGCAACGGCAGCCAAGGTGGCAGCTTTCACATGCTGGCCCGCAATCTGGAGGAAGCCTCGGGCGTGACGTTCAAACACGTGCCCTTCGATGGCGGGCCGGCCGCCATCGTGCAATTGCTCGGTGGACACATCGACAGCACCGTCAACGGCGTCACCGAGACGCTGCCCTACATCCAATCGGGACAGTTGCGCATGCTCGCGGTAGCTGGAACGAAGCGGTACGCCGATCTTCCCGACGTGCCGACCTCGGCAGAATTGGGTCATCCGCTCGATATCGCCACGTGGCGAGGAGTGGGGATGCCGAAGGACACGCCTCCCGAGATTGTGGCCAAGATCTCCGATGCCGTGGCGGTCGCCGTAAAGGCCGATACTTTCCTCGATACAATGAAAAAGATTGGCGCCAACGTCGAATACATGAACTCGTCCGATCTGTTTGCATATCTCGCCAAGCAAGAGGAAACTTACAAAAAAATATTCTGATTTCGAGATGAAGCTGAATAAATCGGAATGCGCTGTCGCCGCCGGCATTATTTTATTTGGCGTCGTTATGGCATATTTCGGGAGCTCCTATGGCATCGGCTCCCTTCAAGATATGGGGGCCGGGTATTTCCCGGTCCTTCTAGGCTTTGTGGCGATATTTTTTGGAATCGCGACACTCCTCGAGGTAAGGCATTCGCAAAATCCATCTCCCAAAATTCCCTGGCGAGCGTTTGTCTGTGTTTTTTCGGCCATCCTGATCTGGAACTTGCTCGTGGAGCGCATTGGCCTGTTTCCCAGTTCGGTGCTGCTCGTGATCGTTGGATCGCTTGGGCGCAACAAAGTCAACATGCGCGCCATGATCCTGACTGCGCTCCTCGCTTCGGCCGCCTCCGTTCTGATCTTCATCGAAGGGTTTTCCCTTCCCCTGCGTGCTATCGTCTGGTGACGGCATGACCAGTTCTTTCCCGAATCTCATGCACGGTTTCGAGCATGCTCTGACGCCGGAGGCACTTCTGTTCTGCCTGATCGGGGTAACCGTCGGCACCCTGGTCGGGGTTCTGCCCGGTATCGGCGCTCTTGCTGCAATCTCTCTCACCCTGCCCTTGACGTATTATATCGATCCCCTGCTTGCGCTCATCATGCTGTCCGGCATTTTCTACGGAACTCAATATGGCGGGTCGATCACGGCGATCCTGCTCAACCTCCCCGGAGAACCGTCTACCGCTATCACCTGTCTCGATGCGCATCCGATGGCCAAGAAAGGCCGGGCGGGGGCGGCATTGTTCATAACAGCGGGGGCTTCCTTCGTGGGTGGATCGCTGGCGCTCGTCCTGCTGATTTGTTTCACGCCATATCTTGCCGGCATCGCATTGCAATTTTCCTCGGCCGACTATTTCGCGCTCATTCTCTTCTGCCTGATCGGAGCGTCGATGCTCGGACTGGGATCACCGGTGAAGGGCTTCTCCATGGTCGCGGTCGGGCTGTTACTCGGCATGGTGGGCACGGATGTCACCACCGGCCAGCCTCGGTTCACCCTGGGCATTCCATCACTGATAGACGGCGTCGACCTCGTGGCGATGATGATGGGCCTCTTCGGCGTGGCGGAGGTCATTTCCACCTACCTGAACGATGACGAAGCGCCCGCGCCCAAGAAGATTACACTTCGCTCGCTGATCCCGACACGGCAGGAAGCGCGGCAGGCGGCCATGCCGACTTTGCGGGGTTCGGTTCTGGGTTCCCTGATCGGCTTGCTGCCAGGCATGGGCGCCACGCTCGGAACCTTTATCGCTTATTCCGTGGAGAAGCGGATTTCCCGCGATCCGTCGAAATTCGGGACGGGTGCTATCGAGGGGATCGCGGCGCCGGAAGCGTGCAACAACGCGACCGTACAGGCATCGTTCATCCCGATGCTCGGCATCGGAATACCCAGCAGTGCAATCATGGCGGTGCTGATGGGGGCAATGATGATCCATGGCATCCAGCCAGGGCCGCTGATGATGATCCAGCACGCGGACGTTTTCTGGGGTGTAGTCGCGAGCATGTGGATCGGAAACGTCATGTTGCTGATCCTGAACATTCCGCTGATCGGGATTTGGGTGAAGCTGCTGTCAGTGCCTTCGCATATTCTCAGCCCCATCGTGCTTCTGGTGATGTGCATCGGCGTCTACAGCGTCAACAACAACGTCTTCGACATCTATACGATGATGATATTCGGCGTCCTGGGCTACATATGTTCCTCCTTCGGCTACTCTCCGGCGCTTCTTATCCTGGGCGTCATATTGTCTCCCATCCTGGAGGAGCATCTGCGACGCGCGCTGCTGATTTCCGATGGGGACTATCTCGTCTTCCTGCAGGAGCCGATCAGTGCGACGTTCGTCATCCTGAGCATAGCGGTGGTCGCAATGTCGCTGCGCGGTGGCGTGTCCGCGCTTATATTGAAGAAACGCAATGCACGCGTTGTCGACGAATAGCCGCATGGGAGATACGCTTGATGAAGCCGGTTTTCGTGATGGTAGCCCCCAATGGTGCGCGGCGGACCAAGGTCGAGCACCCGGCGCTGCCGATGTCGGCCGCGGAACTGGCGAGCACTGCCGTCGAATGCCATGCGGCGGGCGCCGCGGCCATGCACCTTCATGTTCGCGATGCGCATGGCAGGCATAGTCTCGATGTCTCCCGCTGTGCTGAAGCCGTGGACGCCGTCTCCACGGCGGTCCCGGCCCTTGCGATCCAGGTCACGACCGAAGCAGCCTCCATCTGTACTGTGGACGACCAGGATCGACTCCTTTCAGACCTCAAGCCGCGCTTCGCTTCGGTTTCGATCGCAGAGATTCTGCGTGACGGCGAGAACAGGGGAATCGACATCATTCGCCGCGCCGTCGCTTCCGGCGTCGCCATTCAGTACATCCTCTACTCAGCCGACGACGTTCGCACCCTGTCCAGCCTGCGCAGACAGCTCTTCGAAGATGATCGCGAGCCCAGCACCCTGCTGGTCGCCGGGCGCTATGGCATCATCGACGACGCTACCGTGGATATGGTCGACGAACCCTATCGCGTATTGAGCGCAGAAGGCCTCGCTGCCGAAGG
>JAEYTV010000224.1 GCA_023433855.1 Pseudomonadota bacterium
CTTCCGAGGGCTGGGCCCCCGCCTTTTCTTCGACCCTGCCAACCCTGCCCTCCCCATGCTCTACCCCCGTATGACCCTACGATACATAAAAATGAACACCTGGCCATTTTTATTTGAACAAAAATGACCTTTCGGTCATTATTAATGTAGCGACCCGACGAACAGCGGTCAGGGCCGCTCTCAGGAAACCATGGAGCACAGCTATGTTAAAGCATGTTGAAATGGATAGCCGCCAGACGCTCTTCGATCAGTTTGACGATCCCTCCAATGCGCCCGTCATCCTCATCAACCTGTTTGAGGTCGATCCAGTGGATGCCGAGGCATTCACACACGCATGGGCGCAGGACGCGTCTTTCTTCAAGCGACAACCGGGATATATCTCGGCCCAGTTACATCATGGCATCGGCAGCAGTTCCATGTGGTTGAACTACGCAGTCTTTGAAAGTCCGCAAGCATTTGCCGCAACTACCCGGCAGCCGGAGTTCAAGCCGCTTCGCAGCATCTATCCCGACAGCGCGACGGCTCATCCCAATCTCTTCCGGCGCGTGAAGGTTCCGGGCATCTGCATCGGCTAAGAGCTGGGTAAAGCGGGAGGCGGTGCTGCGGCGCCGCCTCCCGCCCCGGACAACGAGGGAAAACCCGGCCCGAGCTTCCGGCGGGAAAAGCGCAATCGGGGCCAGCAGCTATGACAGGAGTTGGAAACCAAGGAAGATGATCGCCGCCCACACTGCTACCGAGGCGATCACCACCATGACCAGGTTTATCAGGCGTCTCAACATTCCCCATTCTAACCCCTGATGCACAAACATCACCCTCCACTTAGGAAGTAGGGAACGGAGGGACGCTTGTGGCAGCTTGGGCGGAAAGGGTGAACGGTGGCGAAACACCGGCGGACGCCGGGGCCATATGAGGTTTGTGACCTCCATCCGGGCAAGGCGGCCGACATCGCGTTGAAATCAGGGCGAAAGGGCCATGGCGCAACGGCAGCAAGCCGCTCGCGAGACCCGGTTGCCCGGCCCGCTTCCGAGCCGGGCACATCCGTGGAACCCGTGCTTAGTAGTACGGCGATACGCAGGCCCGACGCGGCCCGTTGTAAGGCTGGTACGTGTTGTCGGAGGCCCTGTAAGACCGGTAGCGCTGATAGCACCAGTTCACGTGCGCATTGCCGCCGTTCACATAACGGCGCGGCGCCACGTAACGGGGCTCCACGTAACGGGGCTGCGCCAGCGCACCACCGATGATGGCGCCAGCCGCCAGACCACCTATCAAGGCCCCGGCGTTGGAGCCGTGCCGATGGCGATGGTGCCGGTCACGATAATAACGACGGCGGTCCCAGCGATCATGCCGGTCCCACCGGCCGCGGTCCCGCCGGTATTGTACCTGTTGAACAGCCTGCGGGGCCTCGATCTTCGGGGCGCTGATCGAGGGGAACGCCTGTGCCGGCGCCACACCGCTGAATGCGGTAAGCAGGGTTAACGCGGCCACGACGAGCTTCTTTTTCATCTTTTCACCTCCGCTGGTGCATTTTCGCGAGGAAAATGATCGTACTTTTGTCCTGAACCAGAGGTGAATGGAAAAGCCAGCCTTATGTTCCACGTCGCATCGCTTCGCGCCGGTTATTTATCTCACCTGGTCAAGCAGGCGCTTGCATTCCAGCAGATCGAAAAGCGCTTCCTGCAGGAGAGCGCGGTCCTCCTTGCCGACGCTCGATCGACCAACGGTCACTTCGGGCATGTCATCGTCCTGGGAAGCGCCGAAACCGAAAAACCGACCGCTCGGCTTCACCTTGGGCCGACCGACGATCTGATCCTCCTCCGCCGTGCTGATCTTCGGCTCGACATGTTTGTCGCTGCTGGCAGCCATGACCGCTTCCATGGTGGCCAGATCGCCGGAGGCTATCGCAGCAACAAACTTGTTCCCGTTGGTCTTCAGGAGCTTCTGGACGCCCTTGATCGTGTAGCCGTGATCATAGAGCAGGTGCCTGATTCCCTTCAGCAGATCGACATCTTCGGGGCGGTAGTAACGGCGGCCGCCACCTCGCTTCATCGGCCGGATCTGGGGGAAGCGGGTTTCCCAGAAACGAAGCACGTGCTGGGGCAGATCCAGATCGTCCGCTACCTCGCTTATGGTACGGAATGCGTCGGGGCTTTTCTCCAAGTGTCACTCTCCGCGAACTTCAGATGCCACCGCCACAAGGCCCATCCTGGCGGGCGTTCACACGATTATGTAGCGAATCGAACATATCTCAACGGTTTGCACGCTGAGATTCAAGCATGTTCACAGATTTGCAACAACGAAACGTCAGGCGACGGGGCTCGGCGGCTTCTGCTTGGCCTTGCGCAGCGCATGCGCCTTGAGGATGCGCTGCTTGAGCACATTGGATGCCTTGAAGGTCATTACGCGCCGAGGAGAAATCGGGACTTCCTCCCCCGTCTTGGGATTTCGTCCGATGCGTTCATTCTTTGAACGCACCTGAAAGGTGGCGAAGGAGGAGAGCTTCACGACCTCCCCACGGACAATGGCGTTGCAGATTTCATCGATCACGGTTTCTACAAGCTCGGCCGATTCTGTTCGCGAAAGCCCGACCTTCCGGAATACCGATTCGGCCAAGTCTGCTCGTGTCACTGTCTTACCGGCCATGATCCCCGCCTAATTTTCGAAAGTGATCTCATCAAAGCCGACCAAGAGTATTTGGCTTGAACGCAGGGGTCAAGCACCTGTGTTCAATCAATTATTTAGCTTAAGGAGGTAGCGGTACCGCCTTACCAGCGCAGCAGCACGGCGCCCCAGGTAAACCCTCCGCCCATCGCTTCAAGCATGACCAGGTCGCCTTTTTTGATCCGGCCGTCGCCGGCTGCGACCGAAAGAGCGAGCGGAATGGAAGCGGCCGAGGTGTTGCCGTGCAGATCGACGGTGACGACCACCTTGTCCGGCGCGATGCCGAGCTTCTTGGCCGAACCGTCGATTATACGGCGATTGGCCTGGTGCGGCACCAGCCAGTCAAGGTCATCCGCCGTCGTTCCAGTCGCGTCGAAGGCGGCTTCGATCACGTCCGTGATCATCCCGACTGCGTGTTTGAAGACCTCCCGCCCCTCCATCCGGAGATGGCCGACAGTGCCGGTCGACGATGGCCCGCCATCGACGTAAAGCTTGTCCTTGTGAGCACCGTCGGAGCGCAGATGCGAGCTCAGGACCCCGCGGTCGGCGATCGTTCCGTCGCCCTGCTGTGCCTCAAGCACCAGCGCGCCCGCGCCGTCACCAAAGAGCACACAGGTGGTGCGATCCTTCCAGTCCAGGATCCGCGAGAAGGTTTCGGCGCCGATCACCAGTACGCGTTTTGCCATCCCGCCGCGGATGTGAAGGTCGGCTGTCGCGACGGCATAGACGAAGCCGGAACACACCGCCTGCAGGTCAAAGGCATAGCCGTGGGTCATGCCAAGCCGGCGCTGGATATCGACGGCCGTCGCCGGGAAAGTGTTGTCGGGCGTGGAGGTAGCAACCAGAACAAGATCGATATCGTCGGGTCCAAGGCCCGCATTGTCGAGCGCGGCGCGCGCCGCCTGTTCGCCCAGCGACGCCGTGGTCTCGCCTTCGCCAGCGATGTATCGCTGCCGGATCCCTGTCCGCTGAACGATCCACTCGTCGGATGTTTCAACGAGGCTTTCGAGCTCCTTGTTGGACAATACCCGCTTTGGAAGGGCTGCCCCGTAACCGCGAACCACTGAACGGATCATTCTCTTACAAATCCTGTCGTCAGGCTGCCTCGGGGCCAGCCGGGGGCTGACGACGAGCATGATAAAAATTGAGGTCCTGTGCGATCTTCGCGTTGAGATCGTTCCGGGCCATGTCGTAGCCAACGTCGATCGCCGCAGCAAAGCCGTCAGCATTGGTGCCGCCGTGGCTCTTGATGACGATGCCGTTCAACCCCAGGAACACGCCACCGTTGACCCTGTTTGGATCCATCTTCTCGCGCAACCGGTCAAAGGCGCTTCTTGCCAGAAGATAACCCATCTTTGCGAAGATGGTCCGGGACATTGCCTCGCGCAACAGCGTCGAAATCTGCCGCGCGGTGCCTTCGGCAGTCTTGAGCGCGATGTTGCCGGTGAAGCCTTCGG
>JAEYTV010000334.1 GCA_023433855.1 Pseudomonadota bacterium
GATTTGTGCCCGCTCCTCGTTCCTTTCCGCTCAGCGCTTGGGCGTCCAGGCCATTGCCTGTGCCGCATAGCGTGCGCCGGCGATCTTCTCGGGCGCCAGCAGTTCGTCCAGCCTACCGATCTCCTCCGGCGTCAGCGTCACGTCGGCTGCGGCGACATTCTGTTCCAGATGGGTGATCTTGCGGGCGCCGGGGATCGGCACGATGAAGTCGCCCTTGGCGAGAACCCAGGCCAGCGCGAGTTGGGCCGCCGTCACGCCCTTGTCCGCCGCCATCTCTTCCACCAGGCGCACGAGCGCCATGTTGGCCGCCATGTTTTCCGCCTCGAACCGGGGCAGGTTGCGGCGCATGTCGCCTTCCGCCAGGTCGGCGGTGCTGGTGATCTTGCCGGTGAGAAAACCGCGGCCGAGCGGGCTGAAGGGGACAAAGCCTATACCGAGTTCGCGGCAGGTGTCGAGGATCTCGCCTTCCGGATCACGGGTCCACAGCGAATACTCGCTCTGCAGCGCAGAGATCGGATGGACCGCGTGGGCGCGCCGGATGATATCGGCGCCGGCTTCCGAAAGTCCGAGCGCCCGCACCTTACCTTCCTTCACCAGAGCCGCCATGGCGCCGACCGTATCCTCGATCGGAACGTCGGGATCGACGCGATGCTGGTAGAAGAGGTCGATCACATCGATCCCGAGCCGCTTCAGTGATGCTTCCGCCACCTCGCGAACATGCTCCGGGCGGCTGTCGAGACCGGTCATGGCATTGGTTTGCGATTTGCTGGTGTCGATCCTGAAGCCGAACTTGGTGGCGATCACCACCCTGTCGCGATAGGGCTTCAAGGCCCTGCCGACCAGTTCCTCGTTGACGAAGGGACCGTAGACCTCGGCGGTGTCGAAGAAGTTGACGCCGATCTCCACAGCCCGGTGCAGGGTCTTGATCGATTCCTGCTCGTCCTGGCCGCCATAGGCGTGGCTCATGCCCATGCAGCCGAGCCCGATGGCCGACACCGTGAGCTCATTTCCGAGTTTGCGCATTTTCATGACAGCCTCCTGACAAACAGAGAAGTTGGGCGCCGTTTGCCGTTCGCGTGTTTCGGAATCAGGCGCCGGCCTCATTCAGCAACTGCATCTGGTCCTGCGAGAGGGTGAGATTGCCGGCGGAGATGATGGCCTCGAGTTGGGTGGTGCTCGTGGCACTGGCGATCGGCGCGGTGATGCCGGGACGCTGACGGGCCCAGGCCAGCGCGATGGCGGCGGGCTCCGCATTGCTTTCCACGGCCACTTCGTCGAGCGCCGCCAGGATGCGCAGGCCCTTGTCGTTAAGATAACTCAGCGCCTTGGCGCCACGCGGCTTGCCTTCCGCATCGGCCTTGTCGCGATATTTGCCGGTGAGGAAGCCGGATGCCAGGCCATAATAGTTGATGACGCCGATCTCTTCACGGATGCAGAGGTCGGCAAGCTCGCCTTCGAACTCGCTGCGGTCGTAAAGATTGTAGGGCGGCTGGAGCACGTCGTATCGCGGAAAGCCGTTCCTGGCGGAAACCTCAAGGGCGTCGCGCAGCGTCTTGGCATCGTAGTTGGAGCAGCCGATCGCCGTGACCTTGCCCTGCTCCCTGATCTTGGCGAACGCGCCCAGCGTTTCCTCATGTGTCGCCGTGTCGTCCGGCCAGTGGGCGAGGTAGAGGTCGATGTGGTCGGTCTTGAGCCGGCGCAGCGAATTGTCGACCTCTTCCAGAATCCACTTCGCCGACAAGTCCATCTTGCGTTGGCCCATGTCGGAGCCGACCTTGGTGATGATGACGGCCTTGTCGCGGGCAAGGCCCCGGCTCTTCATCCAGTTTCCGATAATGGTCTCGGACTCGCCGCCGACATGTCCGGGAACCCAGCGGCTATAGGAATCGGCAGTGTCGATCGTGTTGAAGCCGGCATCGAAGAAGCGATCGAGGAGGTCGAAGGACGTCTTCTCGTCCGCTGTCCAGCCGAACACGTTCCCGCCGAGAACAACAGGCGAAATGGACAGGCCGGTCCGGCCGAGTGCGCGCAGCTCCATGATGGTCTCCAGATTCCAGGGTGAGCCCGAGGCTTCAGGAAGGCGTGGCAAGCCTAACCATCGACCCCTCGATCCGGGAATATGTTGCGCTGCCATTCACTTTTTCAATCGTGGCTCATAAGGTGCGCGCGCATGAGCGACAACGGCATAGCGGAGGAACCAGATGTTGCGCTTCGGAATTCTCTCAACGGCGAAGATCGGTCGCGAGGCGGGCGTTCCCGCCATCCAGGATGCGGAGAACTGTGTCGTGACTGCCTTCGCGAGCCGCGATCTCGCAAAGGCGAGGACGCTGGCCGATCGCTTCGGCGCACCACATGCCTTTGGATCCTACGAGGAAATGCTCGCTTCCGACGTCATCGATGCCGTATACATCCCCCTGCCGACCAGCCAGCACGTGGAATGGACGATCAAGGCGGCGGAAGCAGGAAAGCATGTTCTCTGCGAGAAGCCGATCGCTCTCCGTGCAGGCGACATCGAGACTCTGATTTCCGCGCGCGACCGTCACAAGGTGCTGATCGCCGAAGCCTTCATGGTGACCTATGCGCCAGTGTGGCTCAAGGTGCGCGAGCTTCTGCGGGACAAGGCTATCGGAGAGTTGCAGCACGTACAGGGCGCCTTCACCTACTTCAACCGCGACCCCTCCAACATGCGCAACATTCCGGAGCTTGGCGGCGGAGCCCTTCCCGATATCGGCGTCTATCCGACCATCACCACGCGGTTTGCCACGGGACAGGAGCCGCTGCGGGTCCAGGCGGTCACCAGGCGCGATCCGGATTTCGGCACCGACGTCTACTCGAGCGTGAAGGCGGAATTCCCCGGTTTTGAAATGACCTTCTACGTGGCGACACAGCTTGCCGGCCGCCAGGTCATGGTGTTCCATGGGACTGAGGGCTACATCGAAGTGAAGTCACCCTTCAATGCCGACCGTTGGGGGGCGGAGGAGGTGGAACTCACCAACCAGAAGCATACGGTTTCGCAGATCTTCCGCTTTCCCGACAGCCGGCAGTACCGCAAGCAGGCCGAGGCCTTTGCCCGTGCCGCCGCGGGCGAGAACGCGGACGTCGTGACGCTGGAGAATTCGCTCCAGAACCAGAAGTTCATCGACGCCATCTACCGGGCAAGCGAACACGACGGCTGGGAGAAGGTCTGAGGCGATCTACTGCCGGAAGACGAACCGCGAGTAGCCGAAGAAGCTGTAGGCCATGGCCGCGAGCGAGGCGGCGGAGATGGCGACCACCGGCTGAAGGAAGGGCGCCCGGACCATGAGCAGCGAATAGACTGCGTAGTTGACTGCCGTCGCCGTGATGCCGACCGCCCAATACCGGAACCCTTCGACGGCAAGCGAGTGTGCAGATCGTCCGAAGGTGCGGCTGCGGTTGACGAGCCAGGTAAAGGCCATTGCCAACACAATGGCCGGAAGGCGGGCGGACAGGGGATCGAAGCCACCGGCCTCGACCAGGGCATGGGTCAGCCCGGCATCGATCAGGAAGCCGCCGCTTCCCGCCGCCAGAAACCAGGACAGCCGTTTCATGCCGCGCCTTTGCGTTTCGCGCGCCCGGTCTTCGGCGAGGCGTCTTCGATTGCCGGGAAAAGGGGCAGCATGCTGCGGGCCGGCATGCTCATGTAGTGGATGCGCAGCTGTTCGCTGCGCGCCCGCGACAGCGAATCGAGGATGAGGCCGGCGGTGAAGATCAGGAAGGAGATCAGCATCAGCACCAGCGAGAACACCCAGGTCGGCATCCGTTCCACAAGCCCGGTTTCGAAATAGGCGCGGAGCACCGGCGCCATGAAGGCGAGACTTGCGGCCATGAAGCCGCTGCTGAGCAAGCCGAAAAGCACGAAGGGTCGCGTTTCCTTCATCAGCATGATGAACATCCACAGGATCCTAAGCCCGTCCTTCCAGGTGGAGAGCTTGGAATGCGATCCTTCCGGCCGACGTCCATAATCAAGCTCGATCTCGCAGATCGGGAGCTTGAGCCTCGATGCATGGACGGACATCTCGGTCTCGATCTCGAACCCCACCGACACGGCCGGGAAACTCTTCACGAACCTGCGCGAAAAGGCACGATAGCCGGAGAAGATGTCGGTGAAATCCGGACCGAAGATGGTTCGATAAGCCAGGTTGAACAACCGGTTACCGGCGGCGTGGCCCTGCCGGCCGGCGTCCGCGTGGACACCGCGGCGGGTGCCCACCACCATGTCCGCCCCTTCGCCGACGAGTGTGCGGATCAGTTCTTCTGCATCCTGCGGCGAATAGGTGCCGTCGCCGTCGGCCATGACATAGATGTCTGCCTCGATATCGGCGAACATGCGCCTGACCACATGGCCCTTGCCCTGCCGCCGCTCCCGCATGACCCTTGCGCCCGCCAGCATGGCCTGCAGCGCAGTGCCATCGGTCGAGTTGTTGTCGTAGACGTAGATGCTGGCACCTGGAAGCGCTTCGGCAAAGCCGCGCACAAGGCTGCCGATCGTCGACGCTTCGTTGTAGCAGGGAAGCAGGACAGCGATTTCGAACTGGCCGGTCAAAGCGTCAGTCATGATTTTCACTCGATGCACGGAAAATCGAAGCCGCGATTGCTCCTTCGTGCCTTTACTATTTCTTGGGAAGGTTAAGGCTAGGTTTCGGCCAGTTCCAGAACACGCGGCCTATCCGGAAAAAAATGGCGGAAACCACGGCAGAGACGATCTCCCGGATGGAGGCGGAAAGATCCTCCGCGTCTGCGTGGGCGCGACCTTTTCCGGTGAGCGCGATCTATTCCGTGGCCGCAGTGGCGGTGATCCTGATCTTTTCACTTGGCAGGGGGCACGACTACGTAGGGCCCGACAACGACGATGTGATGCGGCTGGTACAGGTCCGGGACCTGCTGGCGGGCCAGGGCTGGTTCGATCCCACCCAGTATCGTCTCGGGCTCGCCGGTGGCACGCTGATGCACTGGTCCCGCCTGGTCGACCTGCCCCTCGCTTTGCTGATCGGTTTTTTCGCCCTTTTCCTGGCGCCGACATCCGCCGAAGCGGCTGCGCTCGCGGTCTGGCCCCTCTCGCTCGTGCCGCTCCTGCTCTGGCCGCTTGCGCTGGCTGCGCATGGAACTGGCGGCAGGACGGCTGTGCACATAGCGTGTGGTCTTGCCGCCATCCTGGTCCTGGGTTCCGGCCGGTTTGTCCCCGGCGCGATCGACCATCACAATGTCCAGCTCGTGCTCACCGCCTGGATGCTTGCGATGCTGCTCGCCCCGGACCGCGCCGTTCTCGCTCACGCGATCGGCGGCATCGCCTGTGCGCTTGCAATCGCAGTGGGCGCGGAAACGGTGCCGCTCGTGGCGACCGCCTGTGCCTGCGTCGCGGTGCGATGGGCGTGGCACGGTGCTCCGGCGGCCGGCGCGGCGCGGCACTTCTCGCTGGCGCTTGCCATCACTGTCTCCGCGGTCTTCGTCCTGACCATACCGCCCCGCTCCTACTCGGTGGTCACCTGCGACAGCCTCTCGTTCGGCTTCTATGCCCTGTCGGTGCTGGGAGGGTCCGGACTTTTTCTCGTCGCGTCGCTTGCAGGCCGTCTTTCGCGCCGGGCACGTATCGGGTGCCTGACGGCGCTGGCGGGTGCACTTCTCCTGGCTGCCCGGACGATCGCCCCGGACTGCCTCGGCAATCCTCTTTCCGGCCTCGATCCGATGCTGGTCGATCTCTGGCTCTCCCATGTCACTGAAGCGCAATCGTTCCTGGCTCTGGCGAGGACCGAACCGGAAATGGTCGGGCGCTTTTACGCAGGCGGCCTTCTCGGACTGTTGGTCTGCGCCTCCCGAGTTCTGCGGGATGACCGCAAGGAGATGCATCTTGTCCTTCTGGCGCTTCTCGCGACGGCCTGCGGGATATCGCTGCTACAGGTACGCGGAGCAGTCTTTGCCGACCTGATCGCGATCCTGCCGCTCACGCTGCTGATTGCCGATCTGCGCCGGCGCGTCATGTCGGATACCGGGAACGTGGCGGCGACCGCCGCCTATGTCTCGCTCGTTCTCGCGTCGGTACCCATGGTCTGGGGCCTGGCCGGCATCATCTGGAAGGAGGACTGGAAGGTTGTCGCGCGTGACGTGTTCTCTGCCCCCGCGGCGGCCGTAGAGGGCGAATGCAACGTGCCTGCGGGACTGGCGGCCCTCAGCGCCGCGGCACCTGGAGTGGTTGCGGCTCCGTCCAACAGCGGCGCGGAAATTCTCAGATTTACCTCTCATCGCGTGCTCGCGGCACCATACCACCGCAACCAGGGAGGAATGCTGACCGAACTTCACATCGGCCTTGCGCCCCCGGAGGAGGCGCAGGCGTTCCTGAAAGGTGCCGGGGTTACCCTCGTCGCGTTCTGCCCGACGGATCCGCAAACGCGAGCGCTCATTACGGCCAAGCCTGACGGATTATACGCCGGTCTTGCTCGTGGCGAAGTGCCAGCCTATCTGCGCAGGATCGGCCACGATGCAGGGGTCGGCTTCCAGATCTTTAAGGTCGTGCCGAACGCGGACTGAACGCGCTCAAACCGGGCTCAGGCGGCG
>JAEYTV010000223.1 GCA_023433855.1 Pseudomonadota bacterium
CTGCGAGATCATGCCGCGGTCGTTCCGGACGGTGTGCGAGCCATTGGAAGAAAAGCGCCGCCCGCTGACGTCATGGCACGGCCGCATCAGCCTGCAGCATACTGTTGCAGAAGCGCTTGTGCTGGGACGTTTTGACAAGAACGCCTATGCCGAAGAAAACCTGCGCAATCCCGCGATAAATGCGTTGACGGATAAGGTCGTCCACATCGCAGACCCGGTTGCTGCCGGTGACATTTCTCGTTCCCGCGGTGTCGTTACAATCGTCTTCAACGATGGCAGGGAATTCACCCACACCGTCACCGATATGCTCGGGACCAGCACCAACCCGGCTGGCGGGGATGTTTATGTGGAGAAGTTCCGGAATAATGTCGACGGTGTCATTGCGCCTGCACTCTCCGATCGCCTGATCGACGGGCTGCTCGATCTGGAGCATTGCACGGACATCGAAGCGCTGCTTGGCCCTCTGCGACGTTAGAGAATTCACTCCAGTTCGTTGGTAAAAGGGAGCCGTTCATCGGCTCCCTTTTCTGTCAGCGGTCAGCGGTCAGCTGTCAGCTGTCAGCCGTCAGTCATCCGTCGCCTCGGCACGACCCTGGCGAATGAACGACGTGGTGGCGAGCAAGACGACCCCGACGCCAAGTAGCACAAAGACGAGGCTGATCGGGCGGTCGACAAACACCGTGACATTGCCGCGCGAGATCGACATCGCCCGCCGGAAATTCTCATCGAACATCGGCCCCAGGATAAAGCCAAGGATGAACAGCGCAGGGCTTAGTCCGGCCGCCTTGAGCAGATACCCGAGCGCACCGAAGAAGACGAGCGTGTACACCTGGAACGGCGAAGAGCCCATGGTGAAGACCCCGACGCAGGCGAAGGCGAGTACAAAGACATAGAGCCAGTGATATGGCACCTTCAACAGCTTAACCCAAAGCCCGATCAACGGCAGGTTCAGAACGACGAGAAAGAAGTTGCCGATCCACATCGAGGCGATCAGGCCCCAGAACAGCGGCGCGTGCTCCGTCATCATTCGCGGACCGGGCTGGACACCATGGATCATGAAGGCGCCCAGCATCAGCGCCATCACCGGACTGCCGGGGATGCCGAGCAGGAGGGTCGGAATGAAGCCGGTTTGGGAGGCGGCGTTGTTGGCCGACTCCGGTGCCGCGACGCCTTCGATGGCGCCTTCGCCGAAGCGTTCGGGGTGCTTCGCGAGATTCTTTTCCACCATGTAGGCGGAGAAGGAACTCATCGCCATACCGGCGCCTGGCAGTACGCCCAGAACCGCACCGACGCCTGTGCCGCGCAACACTGCGGGCCATGAACGCCGGAAGTCGTCCCGGGTTGGCCAAAGGCTTCCGATCTTGCTGGTGCTGGCACCGGTCTGGTCGCCACCCGCAGCGTTGCTGATGATTTCCGCAATGGCGAAGAGTCCGACGGCGAGAACGGCAAAGTCGATCCCGTCGCGCAGTTCGGCGACGCCGAAGGTGAAGCGGAAGGTGCCGGTCATCACGTCCGAGCCCGCAAGGCCAAAGATCACGCCAAGCAGCGCCACGCCGACGCCCTTGATAACGCCACCACGGGTCATGGCCGCGACCATCAGCAGTGCGGCAACGACGAGAGCTGCATATTCTGCTGCGCCGAAACGCATCGCAATCGCAGCAAGCGGCGGACCAGCGAGCGCGATCAGGAGCGTTCCGACTGTGCCTGCAAAGAACGATCCCAGGGCGGCCACCGCAAGTGCCGCACCAGCCCTTCCGCGTTTTGCCATTTGATGGCCATCGATGCAGGTCACGGCGGACGATGCTTCACCCGGCAAGTTGACGAGGATCGAGGTGGTCGAGCCGCCATAGGCCGCCCCGTAGTAAATACCAGCAAGGAGGATGATGGAGGCTTCGGGAGGCAGGCCAAAACTCAGCGGCAGAAGCAGCGCGATGGTGATGATCGGGCCGACGCCCGGGAGAACGCCGATGGCGGTTCCAAGTGTGACACCCATCAGGCAATAGACGAGATTGACCGGATTGAGTGCGACCTCCATGCCGAGCGCGAGAAGCGAGAAAAGCTCCATGTCAGAAAAGCCCTCCGGGGAAGAGACGAAGAGGCAGCCCGAGCCCGTACTTGAAGATGGCGATGATCAGGAGGATGACGCCAACCAGTGCGGCGAAGATCTCCCAGCGCTGGCCCCCTTTTTGCGCGAACCAGGCGATGACGATCAGCGCGGTGAGAGCCGGGATGAGTCCGGCCGGCAGGATCAATGCGGCAAAGGCAAGGACGGCAAGAAGGATGAGGATAAGCGGGCGCACTTCGTTCCGGGCGAAAGCTGGTGCGAAGATGCCGTCGGCGCGGGCAGTCCGTAGCGCATTGATAGCTTGAGCAATGCCCAGCAGCGAAAGAGCGCCGCCAACCAAAACCGGCATCGCGCCGCTACCCATCTGCGACATGGTGCCGAAGCCGTAGCCCCATCCCAACACGAGAGAGGCGAGCCCAAAGACGATGAAAATGGCAGCAGCCAGCATTTCCGAACCGACGGTCATGCACCGTCCTCCGTGCTCTCGATGATCATGATCAAACCTCCCTTATGTTGCTGCAGTGGTGGCTCTTTTGTACACAGGGGTCAAATATGCCGATGTGATCGCTTTTCTGCGTTCCGCACAGCGGAATCGAGCGCTAGCCGGATCATTCGCGGCAAGACGGTGTCGGCGGACTGCATTCGACGCGGCTGAACCCGGGTCCGAACCGCATCCAGTCACCGCATTGGCGATGAAGATCTCCCCTAAGGAGCTTGCGCCGCCATCTCGCCGAACGTGCCCGCGTCTCAAGAAGCCACAACCCGTCCCGGTGAATATGGTGGACGATCGATACTGGAATGTGGACGGCAGGCTATCGATGCGCCTCAGCCTTGCTGTTACGCATGCTCTGGTCATTTGATGAAGGGATCACGAGATGAAGCGTCGAGACGCCTTTCTAACCCTGGGAACAGCAGCTGTTGCAACCATGGTTGGAACAAGCTTTGCAAATACCGGCGCGCGGCAGGCGGCGAGTTCGATCGCCCACGGGTTTCACGCAAGGATGAAGGCCAAGGCGAACCTGGGTGATGCGCTGGTCGCCCTTTTGTTCGAAGCCCCGGCGTTTGAACATCCTGACTGCAAGGTCTTCCTCATTGGGCGTTCTCAGAGCGATCCGGGTGTGGTGTTCGTCACCGAGGGCTGGGTGGACGACGCATCGCATGCCCGTTTTTCCGCCACCGAGGAGGCGATGTCCTATACCGCTCGGTTCGGTTCCGTGGTCGCCGAGTGGACCAGCTCTGATGAAATACCGCTGGGCGGAAAGGCCCTACTCACCTGAGAGTGCAGCCCCGACGATCGCCGGGTCTCGGCTGCTTTGCTGGCTGCCGGGACTCTTCTGTCCTTGAAGAGTCCGATCAGCCCCAACCATGGCGTTGTGGCTGGACAGAAGGGCGGGACTGGAGAAAATCAGCAAGCTTGAATCAATGTTGGATTTTTTCAATGGATCCTCTCAGTGATGTCATCGCGCTGCTTCGGCCAAGTACTGCCGTATCCAAGCCCGTTACCGGGCGAGGGGTCTGGGGGGTGCGCTATGCCGCCCATGATGCGCCCGGGTTCACCATCATCCTGAAAGGGGAGTGCTGGTTCACCTTCGATGGTCATGAGCCTTTAAAGGTGGGGCAGGGCGATTTTCTTCTGCTGCCGTCCACCCCTGCGTTCACCTTCAGCAGCCAGCGAGATGTGGAGTGCAAACCCGGTGATCCGCGTCGATCGCCGGTTCGCCACGGCGATCAGGAAGGAGATACAGACTTCGAGTCTCTGGGAGGAACCTTTCAGATAGAGCAGGCGAACGCACCGCTGCTCCTCGCTCTCCTCCCTCGCATTCTCCACATCCCCGCGTCCGAAGGGCGGACGGGGAAGCTTAACAGGATGATCGAGCTCATCATGGAGGAATGTCACGGTTGCGAGCCAGGCAAGGACATGATGCTGCAGCGCATGCTTGAAGTGCTGCTTATCGAGGCCTTGCGTGGTCGCGAGTTTTCGGCCGGCGGTGCGAGGGCAGGTCTGATCCGCGGCATGCGCGATCCGGCGCTTGCCCGTGCCCTCCAGGCAATGCATTCGAACGTGCGGACACACTGGACTGTCGCTGGCCTGGCAAAGATCGCCGGGATGTCGCGATCTGCTTTCGCCGCCCGCTTCAGCGAGGTTCTCGGATGTGGGCCGATCGAATATCTAACGCGATGGCGCATGGCCTTGGCAAAGGATGCGTTGATGCGCGGCGCCAAGACCCTTGATGGGATTGCCGACGAGATCGGCTACGAGTCAGCCAGTGCATTCAGTACAGCCTTCCGCAAACGGTTGGGCTGTTCGCCAGGCAAGTTTGCCCGGAACGGCGGCATCCCTCGGGCCGCCTGACCTGCCACGCCTACCCCGCTGCAGCGCCGCCAATGAGGCCGCGCGGCATCCATCTAAGGGATTAACTGCATCAAAAGCTTTTTGCCGCTAGATGGGGAAATGACTTCGGTTTGTTTTCGACAACTACTGGCGACCGTTCTTCTTATGGTGACGCTGGTGCAACTCGGCACGGCTGCGGCAAGCGCCGCGGACGGCACAGAGGAGATTCGCAGTTCCTGCTGGGCGACCGGCAATATGTCGGAAGACGTGGTCGCAATAGCCCGGGAGGCGGAGCGCTGGTCATGCGCCGGCCGTGAATACGCGATCGATGCCGAACGCGTGCTATTGCGTTTCGATATCAGCCCGGACGATACTCTTCCTCGATATCTTCTCTCGAGGCGCAGCGCACTCGACGCGGTCCATCTGCTTGCCATAGATGGAAACGGGGCCGTGGCGCAAACCTCCGTTCCCGCCGCCAGCTTGCGGAGCTCAATGGCTGGCGGATACTTCAAAGCGTCCTTGCCGGAAGTGACCCAGGCGACCCGGCAAATCATCGCCGTTTTCGATCTGCCAAGCCACCGCATGACCCTGGAGCAGGCATATCTGGCATCCGCAGACGCGAGCGGCGGCATCGCCGACACGCGATTTCTCATTTTTCTTTCAGCGCTCGCGGGCATGCTCGTCATGCCACTTATCTTCAATGCAGCATTCTACCGAGTCCTACGGGAGCCTTTTGTTCTCTGGCACTCAGCTCTTACGCTTTCGCTGCTGACGACGATCCTCCTTTCATCCGGACTGTCCGTCCTGCTTTTCGATGCGCCGGCGATGACCTTGAGCTGGATGACGACATTGACCTTCGGGATCACCACCGCGTCCGGAGCGATGTTCGCCTACAGCTTCATCGAGCCCGGATTGATGCATCCACGTCTGCGCCGCCTCCTACCCTATTGCGCAGCCTGGGCGATATTCCTGAGTGGCTTTCATGCGGCTTTCCCGTTTCTTGCGCGGCCGATACAATCGACCGCATACACGGCGGCCTTCGCGCCGGTCCTGATCGTCTTCACATGGTCCCTAATCGATGCAGTGGGGCGGGGAAGCCGCGCCGGGAGATTTCAGGCGGTCGGGTACGTGCCGCTGGTTGCGGTGGGCGCGATCCGCCTGGTGACCGGCGTCATTCCCTTGTTTGACAGCAACGACGCGATGCTTCTGTTCTATGTCGGTTGTCTGTGGGAGATGGTGTTCACGACACTTGGGGTGGCCGACCGTTTCCTGACGCTCAAACGGGAGCGAGATTGGGCACGAAACGAGGCTGAGTTGCTTGAACGGATATCGGAGACAGACCCTTTGACGGGACTGTCCAACCGGCGGGCGGTCGAACGGCAGTTCGAGCAGCTTCGAGGCGAGGGCTTCCACACACTGGCTGTCATTGACCTCGACCATTTCAAAGAGATCAATGATCTAAAGGGTCATTCCGCTGGAGATGCTGTACTCAGGGCTGTTGCTACTGCGCTCCGACCGTGCCCCAACGTTCGTGTTTACCGCCTCGGTGGCGAAGAGTTCATGCTTTTCTTGCGTGGCGACGATTCAGCCGCGCAGGCCGAACGTCGCCGGCAATCGATCTCTGCAATCGTCGCCGAGACAGTGCCGTGTCTCGAATGGCAGGTGACTGCCAGCATGGGTGTGACGGATGTCTCTGGTGATGAAGGTTTCGACAAACCTTACGATCGCGCCGACAAGCTTCTGTACGAAGCGAAGAGGGCGGGGCGCAACCGAACGCGAAGCGGCATCCGGGCGATGCCAGCTCTGGACATGCCTGCGGGCGAGCGGGTCGTCACCGCATGATCAGGGGTGCCGCCGCATCCACTCAGCGTGAGGCAGGCAGGAGTAAAGCGGCAACTCCCTCCAGATCCCGCACTTCGGAATAGGGAAGCCATTCGGAGTTTCCCACTTCACCCCGTCGGTTCACCCAGATCCCGCGCAGATCAAGTTCATGACGGGCTTTCATGTCGGTGTACATGCCCATCGCCACGTGAACCGTCTCGTCCGGTGTAGCCCCTATCATACGATAGCCGTAGTCGAAGAGCTGTCGCGACGGCTTGTAGGCCTGCGCTTGTTGCGCAGTAATGACATAGTCGAAGGGCACATTGATGCGTTCCACGGTTGGCGAAATCAGGTCATCGTCGGAGTTTGTGAAGATCGCGAGCTTATAACGTTCGCGCAGCCGAGCGAGGACAGGTGGGACATCGGGATGCGGTCCCATCCTCATGGGTGACGCCGCGATGCGCTCGATCTCCTTCTCCTCGGGCCTGAGGCCGTGTTCGTTGAACGCAGCAGCAAAGCCGATACGCAGGACATCCGTGTATGAGCGGTGCGGCTTCTCAGCTGTCAGCTTACGGCTTTGCGCGGAGAAGCTATCGAGGATCGCGGATGCCTTGGCAGTGGTGGTATCGTGCGCCCTCAGCGTCTCCGAGATCTCGCCCAGAAGCACTTCATGCCATTGGACGAGTGTACCATAGCAGTCGAAGGTGATGACTTCCGGCAGAGGATCGAGTGTGAACGATGGTGAGTCTCTCTGGGGCATCGGGGGATCCTACTGAGATAGATGTCAAAAGCGGATGTGTAAGTCACGGTCGTCGGATGCCGGACTGTCAAGCATAACCTCCTCGGCATCATCGAAGATCGACTTCCGTTCCTCTGGCCATGCACGCCTCCAAATCAAACCAGAGCCTCACGCCCGCGGTTGCGATGTCCGGGAATCTCCTTATTGTGAAACCGTGCCGCTTGGCAGTCAGTAGTTTCCCCGGCCCCGCCGCTTCTGGGACGCGAGATGAGATGGGTCCGGGCGGTGTTGTAGTGAGGAGCAGATGTCGATGGCCGAAGAACCAAAGCTGGAGCATTCGGATTTCTCCGGCGAATTCGAAGACGACGGCGTCACTGTCCTGGTGGACATTCACAGAGCGGCCGGCAGCAACGACGGATGGACGCTCGAGGTAATCTCGCAGGAAGAAGACGTGACGACCTGGGAGGACAGCTTCGCCACGGATAAAGAGGCGTGGGAGGAGTTCCTTGCCACTACCGAACGGGACGGTATTCATTCGTTCCTCGGCGGCGACCATGACAGCCAATCCGTGCACTAGGTCATCGGCGGCGGAGCCACCGGCATATCGGCGGCAATGGCGCCAGTCTGTTCGTTTAGCCTGACTAGGGGATGGTCGCTCCACCCGACGGCGACAATCACCATGCAACGGGATTGATCACGACCATATCTTGCCGATGCGCTCCAGAGCGCCACATCCATGCCCTTGCGCGTGCATGGAGGTGTGACCATGAGCGGCGGCCTTTTGGGCAGACGCATCCTGCTGGTAGTGGATGACCATTACGAGGCTTCCGAACTTGCTGCCCGACTTTCCGCGTTGGGGATGGAGGTCGCTGGCCCGTCTCCTAATGTTGCGCATGCTCTTCAGCAACTGGAGTACGCGCAAGGCCTCGCGGGCGCTATCCTGGACGTCAATCTCGGCGGCGAGGTGGTCTTCCCCCTAGCGGATGAACTGCAGCGTCGGGGTGTGCCCTTTATCTTCGCCACCGGCTACGACAGCAATGTCATTCCGGCACGCCACGCCGACAAGATCCTGCTTCGAAAGCCGGTGGATGACGAGGCTATCGCTGCTGCATTCATCCCCGTCAGCAGTATCGAACGAGTAACCGCTGAAGAAGTAGCTCGCAATGGCATCCTGGGCAGGTTGTCGCCGCGTGACCTTGACCATCTGTTGCCGCGTCTATCCAGAACGCATCTGCCGCGCGGCTCTCTCATCGAGATGCAGGATCGTCCGATCAACCGTGTCTACTTCCCGCTTGGCTGTATCCTCTCGTCGATCGTGGTCGGCGGGGGCGGCGGGAGGAGGATCGAAGCAGGCCTGATTGGCAGGGAAGGCATGACCGGTTTAGGCGTCGTCGACGGTGACGACCAAAGCCCGCACGAGTTGATAAACCAGGCCGAAGGGGCGGTCGTGGCCATGGCCGTAGACGAGTTCAGGCGGGCACTGGAGGTGGTGCCTAGTCTTGCCGTGCTGGCCAGACGATTTGCCCGCTCATTGGGTATCCAGGTGGCCTATACCGCGTTGGCGAACGGCAAGTTCGAGATCCCGCCGCGCCTGGCTCGTTGGTTGTTGATGGTCCAGGACCGAACCTACCCATTCAGCGAGCTGCGGCTGACGCATGAGTACCTCAGCGTCATGTTAGGGGTTCGCCGGCCCTCGGTAACGGGAGCGCTCCACATCCTCGAAGGAGAGAGACTGGTCCGATCGACGCGAAGCCATATCGCCGTGATCGACCGCCGGGGGCTGATGAACTTCGCGAGCGGCATCTATGGGGTTCCCGAAGCGGAGTACACCCGGCTGATGGACCTTCCGCTCGAATGGAGTTCGAAGGTCCTGTAGGCAACCGGTACGGTCCTGATCTCCGCCCATCTTTAGTGGCCGGTACATCACACATGGGACGAAACCTACCTGCTCCGCCCTTTTCAATAGACACATTGGGATGTCGTCTTACTATCGCGCCATGATTCCGGCCGCAGACGTGTGCCTTAACCCACCAGGAGGCATCATGCGCCAGTCTTCGCATCAGTTCGTCGAGTCTCGAGTATCAAGCTTGATGCGCAGGTCGAAGAGGATGTCTTCGCATAGCTTTATGCTGGCCTCGGCCTCGACCGTGGTACTTGTTCTCCTGCTGGAAGCCGCGCAAGCCCAATCGCCGAATACCGTCGTTGAAGGAGCGACCGTTACGGTTCCGGGCAGCCAAACCTCGCCATGGAATATCCCGAACAACCTCATGGTCGGTAATCTTCAAAACGGCACTTTGATCATCGAGACCGGGGGGCAGGTCAGCGGCACTACCGCTGAAATCGGCGGAGGTAATGGCGTCAGCACGGTGACAGTGAGGGGTACAGACTCTGCATGGATCAGCACTGACGCAATCAACGTTGGTGTGGCCGGCGTGGGACATCTCGACATCTTGATCGGGGGGAACGTCAGCAACACGACCGGCTCGGTAGGCGTCGACGCCGGTGGAACCGGCCTCGTAACCGTTAGCGGCTCTGGCTCGCAATGGACCAATACGTATCTCGCCCTTGGCTGGTATGGTGATGGCACCGTGACCATCGACAACGGTGGATCCGTCATTGCCCCCGTTGTTCATATGGGGGCAGTTCCGTCATCACAGGGAACGTTGAACCTGGAGGGCGATGCCGGGAGCCGCGGGATTATAACGGCCGATTATTTCATGAAGGGGCTCGGCAACGGGCAGACTGGCGGCACCACGCTCAATTTCAACGGCGGCATTCTGCGTGCTAGTATGGACAATGTCACTATTCTCGCCAGCCAAACTGGTTGGGCCTATGGCTTTGCGCCAGGAGATATTGTGATCGGCACCAAAGGTGCCTTCATTGACAGCAATGGCCTCTCAATCGGCGTTTCAGCCGCCCTGGAAGGCGTCGGTGGCCTCACCAAGCTCGGTGCCGGGACCCTGACGCTTTCCGGGGCCAACACTTACAGCGGCGGCACCGCGGTCAATGGTGGAGTCCTGGCGACCTCAGCCGATGCTAGTCTCGGCGATGCCTCTGGCCCGCTGAGCTTCGACAGTGGCACACTTCGATTCAGAACGGCCTTCAACCTGGCGGCAACACGCGCCATTACCCTCAACGCTGGCGGTGGTACATTTGACACGAATGGGTTCAACACCTCGATCAGCCAGGGCATCTCCGGCTCCGGATCGCTCACGAAGGCCGGCGCCGGCACGCTGACGTTGACGGGCGCGAACACCTATACGGGCGGCACGACGATCAGCGCGGGCACATTGCAGGTCGGCAATGGCGGCACATCGGGCTCCGTCAGCGGGAACATCGTCAACAACGCAGCCCTTGCCTTCAACCGCTCTAACGCTCTGACCTATGCGGGCATTATCTCCGGCTCCGGATCGCTCACGAAGGCGGGCACAGGTACTCTAACGTTGACGGGCGCGAACACCTATACCGGTGGCACGACGATCAGCGCGGGCACATTGCAGGTCGGCAATGGCGGCACATCGGGCTCAGTCAGCGGGAACATCGTCAACAACGCGACCC
>JAEYTV010000383.1 GCA_023433855.1 Pseudomonadota bacterium
GAGCCACTACTGGGTCAACCACATAGCGGGGCTTGGTGATGCAGCCAAGGCCCGGCATGTGGCTGATTACCTCGCAGGCATGACCGACACCTATGCGGTCAGGGCCCATAGCGAGTTGTTTGACCGGACTCCTGATTTGCGCTAGGGCACTCGCAATCTTAACGGCTCCCGATAGCCCCCAAAGTCCAGTATGCCTGGAAAAGTGACATGAACCTTTTTGCCGATTTTGAGATCAGAATTAAGAACGTCCTCGAAGCGATTGACCTGGTTAGGGAAAAGCGCGATCAGGTCGATTTTGGCCGCGTCGCCGTGGAACCTCCGCGAGACCAGAGTCATGGCGATGTCGCTACCAACGCTGCAATGGTGCTCGCAAAGCCGCTGGGCACCAACCCGCGCGCATTGGCGGATGTCATCGCCGCTGCCTTGCGCGATGATCCCGACATCAACGAGGTCTCGGTGGCGGGTCCCGGCTTCATCAATATCCGCCTGTCGCAGGCCTACTGGCAGCGGCTCCTGGCCGCGATGATCGAGGCCGGGGCGGGCTACGGCCGCTCCGCATTGGGAGGCGGCCGCAAGGCGAATGTGGAATATGTCTCGGCCAACCCTACCGGTCCGATGCATGTCGGCCATTGCCGCGGCGCGGTTGTCGGGGACGCGCTTGCCAATCTCATGGCGTTTGCGGGCTACCAGGTCACCAAGGAATACTACATCAACGACGCCGGCAGCCAGATCGACGTCGTGGCGCAGTCAGTCTTCCTGCGCTATCGCGAGGCTTTGGGAGAAACCATCGGGGAGATCCCCTCCGGCCTTTATCCGGGGGATTATCTGGTGCCCGTCGGCGAGGCACTTGCTGCGGAATACGGGCCGCGGCTGCTCCAGATGCGCGAAGAGGAGTGGCTGCCGATTGTCAAGGACAAGGCGATAGACGCGATGATGGCCATGATCCGGGATGACCTGGAGGCGCTCAACGTGCATCACGACGTGTTCTTTTCAGAACGCACGCTGCATGCAAACGGTGCCCAGCGCATCCGGCAGGCCATCAACGACCTCACGTTCAAGGGACATGTCTATCGCGGTACGCTGCCGCCGCCGAAGGGCCAGCTGCCGGAGGATTGGGAAGATCGGGAACAGACCTTGTTCCGTTCCACGGAGGTCGGCGACGACATGGACCGCCCGCTGATCAAGTCCGATGGCAGCTACACCTACTTCGCCGCCGACGTTGCCTACTTCAAGGACAAGTTCGATCGTGGCTACGAGGAGATGATCTATGTGCTTGGCGCCGACCACGGCGGTTACGTCAAGCGTCTTGAGGCGGTCGCCAGGGGCGTAGCAGAGGGCAAGGCCAAGCTGACGGTGCTGCTTTGCCAGCTCGTCAAGTTGTTCCGCAACGGCGAACCCGTGAAGATGTCGAAGCGGTCCGGCAACTTCGTGACCCTGCGCGAGGTTGTCGATGAAGTGGGGTGCGACGCAGTGCGCTTCATGATGCTCTACCGCAAGAATTCAGAGCCGCTGGACTTCGATTTCGCCAAGGTCACGGAGCAGTCGAAGGACAATCCGGTCTTCTACGTGCAATATGCCCACGCTCGGTGCGCCTCGGTGTTCCGCCAGGCCAAGGAAGTGTTTCCCGACCTGGATGTCGAATCGCTCGACCTTGCAGGATCGGCGCATCTGGTTGCCGACCCAAATGAGATGCAGCTTATCGCCAAGCTTGCGGAATATCCCCGGATTATCGATGCTGCAGCGCTTGCCCATGAGCCTCACCGGGTTGCCTTTTACCTCTATGATCTGGCAAGTTTCTTCCACGCCCACTGGAACAAGGGCAAAGATCAACCGGAATTACGTTTTGTTAATGATAAAAACCGAGAATTGACCGTCGCCAGGCTTGGGCTGGTGCGTGCAGTTGCCTCTGTTCTGAAGTCCGGACTTGCTATCACAGGCACAGCAGCACCAGAAGAAATGCGGTAAGTTACGCCAACATTTCCCCACATTGCACTGGCATAGGCCTTCGAGTGTAGGTGGGTGGACGAGGTAATGGCAGATAACAACCTTGCGCGTAGCCGGAATGATTTGCCGGATTTCTTCGCCGACGACGACCCGTTGGCAGAGCTCGCCCGCATTGTAGGGTATGACGACCGGCTGGTCGCCAGCCCTCCGGCGCCATCGGCCGCGGAACTTCGCCGGGAGCCGGCCTTCAATCTGGAGGATGAGCTTCTTCGAGAATTCGAGCGCTATGACGCTCCTCATGCGGACCCCTTGCCATGCGTGACGGCCGAACCTGCAGCAGTGGATGCCGAGCCCCCAGTCGCAGTCTATGATCATTGGGATGAGCGCCGTGAAGGTGTTGGCGCATCGACCGGGTTCGATGCGGCCGGCGACCGCGGCTTTGTGTCAGTCGTTTCGGATCAGGATCAGGATCTTCCGGTTGCTCCGGCGCCGCTCGATACACACGATCGCTCGAATGAGGAGCCGGCTTTTCGCGACCAATCCATGTTCGCTGCCGAAATCGAGCGCGCGTCTTACTCCCATGCCGAGACCGCTGCCCCACCTGCGCCCGCTGCTCACCTGCTCAGCCAGTCGCATAAAGAGCGTGATGGCGGTGCTGGGGCGTCGAACGTTGCCTTTGAGCCGATAGTCGACGAATTCGATCTGGTCGGCGAACTCGAAAGCACCTTCGCGGTAGAGCCCGTCGTTGAGCCCCGGGCTGAGGAGAGGCGCCTTACGAAAACAACCGGTTATACCCCGGGTTTCAGGATGCCCCTGACCAACTTCCATGTTGCCAGGCGGACGGAACCCGACCTTGGCCGCCCGCCGGCTGCCGTGCCGGGAACTGCCGCTTCCCCAGGTGTGGGCGGTGAGTTTGCTGCCGAGGAGGGGGCGCTGAAGATATCGGTGCCGGAGACACATGGCGTTCCGGAGGATGTGCATGTCGCAGCGCCGGTCGATGTCGCCGCTGTGGCGCCTCCGCTGCCGGCAGTCGATGCTTCGTCAATGGTCCTTCCGGAACGCGGTCCGCTGCCGGCGCAGGGGGAGGTCGTCTCGGAGCTTCGGCAGCCGAGTTCAGAGCCTGCCGGTTCTGTAGCGGCTTCTGCGCCCATGCCGATTGACGCGATGCCGCCGATCTCGATAGCGGAGTCGATCCAGCGCCAGGATGGCGACGATGTGGCCGTCGGAGGACAAAGGCCTCTCGAAGTCGAAATCAAGGATCCTTTTTCCGACGACGAGTTTGAGCTTGCCCTGGACGATCTTGAGCTAGATCTGGCAGACATCGTCGTAGATGAGGTGCGCCAGGAGCCCGAGCTTCTGACCCGCGGCAACGTTGCGGACGAAGCGTCTGCTTTTGTCGAGGCGCCTGCGCAGCAGATGCCGTCTCGCGATGCTGCCCCTGCGGCCGTTGAAATTGCTGAAGACCTCGACGTCGCCGATCTTCCCTTCGATCCTGCACAGATTGCAGACGCGGATGATCAGGTGGAGGCGATTGCCGAACTGGAGGTGCCGTCGCTGCCCGTCGAGGAGGCGGAGCAGCCTTCAGCCTACCGTCCGGACTACGAGATGGATCTTGATGCGGAGCTTGCTGCTCTGCTGATGACGCCCGATCGGCCGGAGGTCAGCCCGGTCAGCAAGCCCGAGATCGACATCGCCGCTGCGCGCCAACCTTCTGCGGAGCGCCCCGTTCGTGATGACCGTCCAGGCAATTATGCAGATCTCGACGACTTCGAACGCGCCCTTGAGGAAGATTTCCGCCGCAGCATGGCTGCGCCGCTTGCACCGGCTCGGCACGAGGAAGATCTGCATTATGCAGATGCGGGCTATCTCGCCACCGTCGAAGAGGCCCGTCGTTCGGTCTTGGCAAAATGGGGTGCGCCTCTCGCTGCCGCAGGCGCGGTTGTGCTCGCTGGCCTTGGCGCCTACGCATGGTTGGGGAGCAATGCGCCCGGCACCGGAGCTGGCGGCGAACCGATGATCATTGCGGCAGATGCTGATCCTGTGAAGGTCGCACCGGAGAATCCCGGGGGCAAGACCGTTCCCAACCAGGACAAGGCTGTTTATGATCGTGTCGCCGGCGTGGCGTCCCACGAGCCCAAGCAGCAGCAGCTGATTTCCTCCAGCGAGGAACCGATGGACGTCGTGCAGAAGACACTTATGCCTGACACGATCCCGTTGGAAGACAACGACGAGCTGCTGGCCATGGAGTCCGGAGGCGAACAAGATGCGCGCCTTCTCCCCGACGAACAGGATGCTGTTGTTCCGCCTCCGGCAGAGCAGCCGGTTACCGTGACGGCTCGGCGGGTGAAGACCATGATCGTGCGGCCCGACGGAAAACTGGTGGAGCAGGAAGTGCCTGCACCGGTAGTGGCGGCGCCTTCCGCTGACAAGCTTCCAGCCGCCGGAGTGAAGCCGGCTGAGATTGCGAGCCAGATGCCGGCCCCGTCGGGGACGCTGTCACAGAGCTCGGCTGTGGTAGCCGATGCGACTCCGGCAGCCGCAGCTGTGGTGCCGGCTTCGCTGCCGTCCGGCCCATCCGCGGAACCGGCTGGAGCTACAATCTCTGATCTTGCCGCGGCAGCGCCGATTGAAGACGGAGCGGCAATGCCCGTTTCTGCCGAGGTTTCGCCCGCCAACTCCGACGTTCCTGCGGAGGATGCCGCCTCGGCTCCGATCAGGGCTCCGGTTCCGACGTCACGTCCGTCCGAGCAGCCTGTCAATGTGGTCGCAGCGGTGACTGACCAGGGAACTGTGCGCGCACCCGGCCAGCCATCTTCTGCGGCGGGAAATGAGGCAGCGAATGGCGCAGGTGGCTATGTGATCCAGATTGCTTCGCTGCCGTCTCAAGCGGACGCGCAAAAGTCCTACCAGAACTTGTCGACCAAGTTCGCGGCCGTGATTGGTGGCCGAGGAGTCGATATCAAGGCTGCCGAGATAGCCGGCAAGGGCACCTTTTACCGCGTACGCATTCCTGCCGGAAGCAAGAGCGATGCAGTGGCGCTCTGCGAGAAATATCGTGCTGCCGGCGGTAGCTGCCTTGTTGCGCGGTAGATTGCATCAAATCTGAAGAAAACGGGGCCTCGGGCCCCGTTTTTTATTTGCCCTTCAATCCACTAAGATCGTGTCATGACCGAATCGAAAGCTATGATCCTGGGCTCCAGCGGCCCGAGCCTTACACCGGACGAAATCGCTCTGTACCGGGACGAACGGCCCTGGGGCTTCATCCTCTTTGCACGCAATTGCGTCGAGCCGGCACAGATTGCCGATTTGGTCGCCGCCATGCGGGATGCTGTTGGTCGTCCGGGTGCGCCAGTCCTGATCGACCAGGAAGGCGGGCGCGTGCAGCGGATCCGTCCGCCGCTGATCGAGCGCTATCCGTCCGCCGCGGCGCTTGGTGAGCTCTATCGGCGGGACCCTGACAGGGGCACTCGCGCCGCCTGGTTGATGTCGCGCCTGCATGCCTTCGATCTGACGAGGCTGGGCATCAACGTCGACTGCCTGCCTGTCTTGGATGTGCCGGTCGAAGGCGCCAGCAACGTCATCGGTGATCGCGCTTATGGCTTCGATCCGGCCATCGTGGCAGAAATGGGCAAGGCGGCCGCCGACGGGCTGAAGGCCGGCGGGATGCTGCCGGTGATGAAACACATGCCGGGCCACGGCCGCGGAATGGCAGATTCCCATCATGAACTTCCGGTGGTTACCGCGTCCCGGGCCGAGCTCGAAACCCACGACTTCTTGCCGTTCCAGGCTCTGAAGGATGAGCTGATGGCCATGAGCGCCCATATAATCTTCACCGCGATCGACCCGAACGAGCCGGCCACCATTTCGCGTCGGGTGATCGAGGAGATCATCCGGGGCCATATCGGTTTCGACGGGCTCTTGATGTCTGACGATACTTCGATGAATGCCCTCAAGGGCACGATTGGCGAGCGCGCCGCTAGAATTGCTGGGGGCGGCTGCGATATCATCTTGCATTGCAACGGCCTGATGGAGGAAATGAAGGCGGTAGCCAACGAGGCGACACCGCTTGCCGGGGATGCCTTGAGGCGCGCCCAAGCAGTGGAGGCCGCCTTTGGACCGGGTGACGATGCCGATGAAGAATCGGTCCGGGCGGAATTTCACGGATTGCTGGCCGTTGTCTAGCGACAGCAACAAGAGGGATGGCGATGGCAACGAACATATCGCAGAACGCCATTCCGATGGAAAAACTCTGGCACGGCGTCGAACGCAGTGCGGAGGAACCGGCGCTGGTGATCGACGTCGGCGGCTT
The DNA here is from genome assembly GCA_023433855.1 of Pseudomonadota bacterium. Taxonomy (GTDB): domain Bacteria; phylum Pseudomonadota; class Alphaproteobacteria; order Rhizobiales; family Rhizobiaceae; genus Neorhizobium. The sequence continues at coordinate 6,254 of JAEYTV010000383.1, forward strand.
CGAAGGGCCGCTAGATCTACTGCTTCACCTTGCCCGTAACCTTAAAGTGGATCTTTCCAGGATTTCGGTGCTCGCCCTGGCCGAGCAATACCTCCAGTTCATCGACAGCGCCCGGCGGGTCCGGATCGAACTGGCTGCAGATTACCTCGTCATGGCCGCATGGCTCGCCTATCTGAAGTCCAAGCTGCTCATACCGCAGCAGGGCAGGAGTGACGACGGACCTACAGGCGAGGAATTGGCGGCGACGCTCGCCTTCCGCCTGAAGCGGCTCGAGGCAATGCGAGAGGCCGCAGCAAAGCTGGTGAACCGCAATCTCCTTGGGCGTGACGTCTTTGCGAGAGGGGCGCCCGAGCATCTTCCCCAGCAGGTGCACTCCGCCTACGACGCGAACTTGTATGACCTTCTGTCAGCCTACGCGAACCTGCGTCAAAGAAGTGCGGTCACGCAGGTCACGATTGAGAAGCGCAAGGTCTGGTCGCTTGCGGATGCCCGTGATCTCCTCACCCGCATGCTGGGTGAGATCGCCGACTGGACGGCCCTGCAGAACTATCTTCTCCCCTATCTGCCGCCTGAGGATCGGGTGACGGCGACGGCAAGTGCTTTCGCCGCATCCCTTGAATTGGTGCGTGAAGGCAAGCTGGAAATCCGGCAGGACGGCGCTTTCGAGCCGCTTTACCTTCGAAAGGGTCGGCCGCCCGGGCATCTAAGCTCCGTTCCTGGAGGTGCCGATTGACGTCTCCGAGGGAAGATGAACCGGGAATTTCCACAGAGGAGGATTCGGGGCGTGGGACTTTTCAGCAGATCGACCCCGAGAGGATTGCCGAGGCG
>JAEYTV010000398.1 GCA_023433855.1 Pseudomonadota bacterium
CCCTTCGGCGCGCTCATCGTCAAGAGACTGCCGGTCAGGCCGCTGATGATCGCCGTCGCCCTGATCATCATTGGAACAGCCGCCGTGCGGCTGATCTAGGCGGCGCGGCGGAAAGCGATGAACGCCTCAACCTCAGCCTGCACTCTCGTCCCCTGCCCTGTTCGGCTCGCATTCTGAATGCTGCGGGGACGAGACGCAAGACGTCATGAGGCTCAGGCTGCCGTGGAGCGGGCCCAGTCCATGTAGAGTTCGAGCGCCTTGCGGGCGACCGGCCCTTCCGGCAGCGAGCGGTCCTCGAACTTCGTCACCGGGACGACCTTGGAATAGTTGCCCGAGGTGAAGATCTCGTCGGCGTTCATGAAGTCTTCCACCGTGAGCGTGGTTTCACGCACGTCGAAGCCCGCGTCACGAAGCAGTCCGAGAACCCGTGAACGGGTGATGCCGGCGAGGAAGGTTCCGTTGGCGACGGGCGTCATGACCACACCGTCCTTGACCATGAAGATGTTGGAGGATGCTGTTTCGGCGACATTGCCGTTCATGTCACGGGCAAGCGCATTGTCGAAACCGCGACTGCGCGCCTCGATGATCATGCGGCCGCTATTGGGATAGAGGCCCCCCGTCTTGGCGCCGGTCATCGCCACTTCCGGGGCGGGGCGGCGATAGGGGGATACGGTGAGCGACGAAGGCCTGGCCGTCGCCATCGGCGCTTCGAAGAGGCAGAGCGCGAAACGGGTGGACTCGGGATCGGCAGCGATAAGGCTGAAGGGCGCGCTGTGCTCGGCCCAATACATCGGCTTGATGTAGATCGCCGTACGACCATCGAATTTCCTGACACCTTCGAGCGCCAGCGCCTCGATCTCCCCGGCCTTCATGACGGGCCCCAGACCCATGTTGACCGCGGAGCGGTTGACCCGCTGGCAGTGCAGGTCGAGATCGGGAGCAATCCCGTCAAACCACCGCGCCCCGTCGAAGACGGAGGAGCCGAACCACATGGCGTGCGAGGTCGGGCCGAGGAGTTTCGGATTGCCCTCCAGCCATTCGCCCTCCACGAAGGTCCAGGTGGCGGTACGGGCAGATGTGTCTACGATCATGGCATGCTCCTCAGGCTCGGTATTTCGCGACGACAGAAGGGACGCCGCGACCGTGAGGTCAAGCGACAAATCGAGATGGATCATCACAAAACTTGATCTGTTGGCCCGATCTGTTGGCGGTCGCGTGCGTGAGCAGGGACCGCGTTGCCGGTCCACCCCGGCATGCCCCGGGATCAGGCGCAGGATTGCCCCTACCTCACCGCTGCGGCCGGCAGGTGCGCTTCACGAAGCTGGTTCACCACCGACAGCGAAGGCCCGGCGAACAAAGGAGGACAGGCGCGGCGCGCTCGCTATCGAACTGCCGCGACCTGCCGGATGACCATCACTGGCCGGCCGGCAGCATCACCTGTGTCTTCCTGACGAGCGGCTCGTCTCCCTCGTTGTCGTTGAGGACCGAGATGCTCAAAACGCATGCAACGAGCCCGGCCACGAGAAGCAGTCCATAAGGCATCGGTATTCCTCCTCTGCCCCCCGCGCTTCAATACACGGGCTAATCCCTAAGCTTTTCGTAACGAAGATGGTTAACGTCTTACCGCCGGCCCATATCGGCACAACCGTCCGGCTGCCGGCCTCAAGGATTTCCAGGCGGCGTCAGTGGATCGGGCTGGTTCGGCTGGTTGTTGACGCGGCTGTCGCCTTGCGGCCAACGGCCGCTATCATCTATCCAGATGATACTCAGCACGCAGCCGACCAGAACCGCCAGGAGCGTAATAAAAAGCCAGCGCATGAGTGACAGACTCCCCTTTTTCCCCGCAGCCGAAAAGGCCAGGCAGGACAATCCCCACCCGCCTTAGAACAGAGAAGTTGGGCGAGCGTGCGGCAGGGCAGTACCGGTTGACTCCGGCTGCCGCCGCCAGCAATCTCGTCATCCTCTTCCCGATGCCGCCGATTGCCGAGGACCATGCCGAAACACACACCCATGTCGCTCACGCGTGAACTGGTCGATCTCTGCCATCGCGAAGAAACGGATCCCGGCCTGCCCGCATCGTGGCAGCCGATGACCGAGGAGGATTACCGCCTGCTGACCCATCGGCTGGCGCAGGAGGTCGGCGACGGTCCCTTGTGGATCTTCGCCTATGGATCACTGATCTGGAAGCCGGGCTTTGATTCCATCGCCTGTGCCCGGGGTGCCGCGCATGGCTGGCACCGCTCGTTCTCGCTGCGGATCGAGCGCGGCAGGGGCTCGCCCGACCAGCCGGGACTGATGATGATGCTGTCGCCCGGCGGCCGCTGCGACGGGGTGATCTACAGGGTGGCCGACGACCAGAAGCGCGAACAGATCGACAAGGCGCTGCGCCGGGAGATCACCAACCACGACAGCCTTTCGTCGGTACGGTGGCTGCCGGTCAGGACCGAGGCGGGGGAAACGGTGCGGGCGCTGACGTTCTGGGTCGGGGGAACCAGCCCGAGGATCGTCCGCCCCCGCCTGCCGCTCGACGAGGTGGCGCGTGTCCTGGCAAGGGCCTGCGGACATCGCGGCTCCTGCGCCGAATATCTCTACAATACCGTCCTGCATCTGGCGGAATTCGGTATCCGGGACCGCAACCTCTGGCACTTGCAGGCGCTGGTGGCCGAAGAGATCCGGACCCATCACCTGGCGGGTGCACAAGGCGAACCCGCCGGAGGCAGCACCCCCGCCAAGCCTTGACCCGCCCGGCTGCGCCGCCCGCCGAACACGCTCCGACGCTGCGGCTCAGAAGCTGGTGTCGGTCGCCACCGCATGGCCGTTCATGGCGGCCCAGATCATCCGCACTTCCCGACGCAGCACGGCGCTCGGACGAACCCCGCCACTCGAATAGTTGCGGTATTTCTCGCGATAGGCCTCGATGAATGTCGTGACCGCCGCCATCACGTCCTCATGCAACTCCAGGCGGCGGCGAAGCTCCTCCCTTTCCGCGTGAAGCGCTTCAAGGCTCTCGATCAGGAGCCGCAGGTCTTCCGTCGCCAGGTTCAGATGCGGCCGTTCCGCCGCTGCGGCGCTCACTTCCGCCCGGATGCGGGCTAGGACTTCATTCAGTCGTTCGGACATGTGAGAATCTCCTGTCGCACCGGATTCCTTAACAAAATGGGCGAAACCATGGCGCGTTTGCGGCAAAGTTGACACAGTCACGCGCCGCGACCAGCGGCGGGCCCTGACGCTCGGTGGCGGTCGGCCGGCGGCCAACCGGGTCGACCCGGATGGAACGTGCGGGTTGATCCGGCTGCAAACTGGCCCATCTTATGAAGCCTTCGCCCGTCCTGGCCAGATCCCCGGCTTCCCACAGGAGTCCACGATGTTCACAGTCAGCGCCAATGGCGCCAATATTCCCGCCCTTGGTTTCGGCACCTTCCGCATGCGGGACGACGAGGTGCTGCGCGTCCTGCCGGAAGCGCTCAAACTTGGTTTCCGGCATGTCGATACAGCGCAGCTCTACGGCAACGAGGCGGCCGTCGGCGAGGCGATCGTCCGGTCCGCGATCCCCCGCGTCGACATCTTTCTCACGACCAAGGTCTGGGTGGACAAAGTGGGCCACGACGCCTTCATCGGCTCCGTGGACGAGAGCCTGAAGAAGCTGCGGACGGATCACGTCGACCTTCTGTTGCTGCACTGGCCGCAGAGCGCGATGCCGCTTGCCGACAGAGTGGGCGCCTTGAACGAGCTCGTGCGAGCCGGCAAGGTCAGGCATATCGGCGTGTCCAACTTCTCGACGGCCCTGATGGCGGAGGCGGTGCAGCTCTCCGACGCGCCGATCGCGACGAACCAGGTGGAGTATCACCCCTATCTCGACCAGACGAAGGTGCTGCAGGAAGCGCGCAGGACCGGCATGTCCGTCACGGCCTATTATCTGATGGCCGATGGCAAGGTACCGAATGACCCGCTCCTCAAGGAGATAGGGGCAAAGCACGGCAAGACGGCCGCACAGGTGACGCTGCGCTGGGCGGTTCAGCAGCAGGACGTCGTGGCGCTTTCGAAGACGGCGACCGTTTCCCGGCTGGCGGAAACCTTCGACATCTTCGACTTTGCCCTGTCGCCGGAAGAGATGGAGGCGATCCATGGCCTGGCCAGACCGGACGGCCGCATCGTCAATCCGGGTCATCTCGCGCCGAAATGGGACGACTGAGGGCTCCCCCCCTGCTCCCCTGCCCGTTCCTGGACGGCGCGGGAAGTCGCGCGGCTACAACCAGCCTTTGCGCTTGAAATAGAGATAGGGCAGAGCCATCGACACGATCATCGCGGCGATGGCCACGTAGTAGCCGTAGTGCCACTGCAATCCGGGCTGGTTGGCGAAATTCATGCCGTAGATGGACGCCACCAGGGTCGGCGGCAGGAACACGACCGAGGCCACGGAGAAGATCTTGATGATCTGGTTCTGCTCGAGATTGATCAGGCCGAGTGTCGCGTCCAGCAGGAAGTTGATCTTGCCGGAGAGGAAGGCGGAATGGTCGCCGAGAGACGTCGCATCCCGCTGCAGAAGCTTCAGCCGCTGCCGCAGTTCCTTCGACAGCTTGCGGTCGACACCGTCGAGGGCGCCGTAGTAGGCGACGACGCGCGAGACGCTGACCAGGCTCTCGCGCACGACGGTGATGAACTCACCCTTGGTGCCGACCTCGCGCATCAGTTCCTGCAGGTCGCGCGTCTTCTTGTTGGCCTTGGCGGCCTTGGCGCTGAACACCTCTTGGGAGATCTGGTCGATATCCGTCCCCAGCCGTTCAAGCGTGTCGGCCATGCGGTCGATGATCGCCTCGATCAGCCCGATCATGATGAGCTCACCGCTGGCGGAATGCAGTCCGGCGGCGTTGGCGCGGCGGGCACGGGCCAGAAAGGCGTCGAAGGGCCGCGGTTCGGCATAACGTACCGTTACCAGCACCTGGCCTTTGACGATGAAGGTCACCGGGACCTTGCGCGGCGTGCCCGCATCGGGGCGGATCAGCACCGTCATCGTCATGAATTCGGCACCGTCCTCCTGATAGAGGCGGGCGGAAAGCTCGATGTCCTCCATCTCGTCTATGGTCGGAACAACGATGCCCAGCAGGCGGCTTACGGCCTGCTCCTCATCGGGCGTCGGGCTGATCAGGTCGTACCAGACGACCGGCGGAGCCGCTTGCACGGGCGTCGAAATCTCCCCGCCCAGGCTATCGGACGCCGCGACAGCGCGCATAACGGCATGGTCGGCGGCGATCGGAACAAGGCGGTCAAGGTCGTAGGCATGGACACGCAGCATGACGGCTCCTTTCGGGACCTCTTGGCCCTCCAGAGCGCGTATCCAAGGACAGGATCAGAGCCCCGAAGAGACAGGTCGGTATGTTGACGTCGAACTTCGACTGTCGGGGTTCATCTCTGTTTGTCCTTTGAAACAGGAATGCCCGGGCGGACACGCCTTGCCCCGTGAGATGTGCTTCACGAGACGAAAAGTCAACGACTTTCTGGCGCGTTGCGACCACCTGGAAAACCGCTAGGCGAGAGACCGCGTCACCTGGCGATCCGAAACCCGGCTGGCCTTTCGGCAAGCTCGGCCGGGTCGCTTTCGACCGAGGAGACCGAGCCGAATTCCGGCCCGATCCAGAGACGCTCCAGCATGGTGGCTACCGCGGGCGCAGGGCCGACGAGCAGCGCGAGAACCGTTCCGTCCGGCTCATTGCGGACCCATCCGGAAAGGCCGAGGCGCATGGCCTGCTCCCGGGTCCATGCGCGAAAGCCGACACCCTGGACCTTTCCGGCGATCCGGACCATTGCAGCCTGATCATCAAGCGACACGGCATACCTCGTCTGCAACAACAGAACTGATATGGCGGCGGCGAGCGCGGCGGCAAGTCTCCAGATGTTCGCGTGGCTGCGCCCCGCCCTGCCTTCGATCCACGTAAAAAGCCGCCAGCCCGAGGCCGGCGGCTGCCGCGATCTCGAAAGGGCGATCAGACGAACTGCGAGAGGCCTGGCACGGACGCCACCACGGTATCGACCGTTTCGTCGCCCGCATGTTCGCGCGCGATGGCGATCGTTTCCCTGGCAAGCGCGGTGATCTCGCCCATGCCGAGGCCCTGGCTCATCAGTTGCTGGCCAAGTGCCATCACGCCGCCGCCAAAGCTTGCCATCAAGCCGCCGAGCAGTCCGCCACCGCCGGATTGTTCGCCGTTGAACTTCGCCACCAGCTCGGGCGCACCGGGAATGGCCTCGATCATCCTTGCAACGGCGGCATCATCAGCCTCACGCTGCAGGAAACCCAGCATCATGCCCATTGCCTTTTCAGCGACATCCGGTGCGATGCCGACCTTGTCGGCAACACGGGAAACGAGTTCGTTCATCTAGATCTCCTCGGAGTTTACGTTCACGTCAAAGTAATACAGTCGCGCGGCAGCAAGCAAGCCCAAACGGCAGTCCGCTCACGTCGCGTCGGATCGTTCTCCGACCGTGTCTGCCATGTAGGCGCCCCGTTGGCCAAGCCGGACGGCTGGACCCGTCGTCGAATCGCGGGCCGTCTGATGCTCCAGTTCCGCGTTGATCTCCGCACCGACCATCACGATGATGACCGACACCCACGTCCATACCATGAAACCGATAAGGGCTCCCAGGGTGCCGTAGGTCGCGTTGTAGTTGGCGATATTGGAAAGATAATAGGAGACGCCGATCGAAGCGGCGAGCCAAAATATCGTGGCCAGGCACGCGCCCCAGGTGAGCCACCGCAGTTTCGCCGGCTGCCGGCTCGGCCCGAAGCGGTAGAGCACCATGATCCCGGCGGCGACGAACAGCATCATCACGGGCCAGCGGGCAAAACGGATGATCATTTCGGTCCACCGGTCAAGCCGGAGGTAACCGAGCACGGCCGGCACGACGCCCATCGCGGTGATGACGACGACCGCCAGCAGCAGCGCCCCCAGCGTGAAAAGAAGCGAACCCACGTTGAGCCTGATGAGACTGCGTTTTTCCTGTTCGGCATAGGCGACGTTCATGGCCTCGAACAGCGCCTTCATCCCGGCGTTGGCACTCCAGAGGGCCAGTGCGACGCCGCCGATCAGGCCGACGGACAAGGCCGAGGTGCGCTCCGATGCCAAGGCGTGAAGCTGGTCAACGAAGATGTTCAAGGCGTCCTGAGGCATGACGGCACTGAGGAAACTGATCCGATCGGCAATGGTGGCCGGATCCGCAACGAACCCGTAGATAGAGACGAACGCGCTGGCGGCGGGGAAAAGGGCAAGCAGAAGATAAAAGGTCACCCCGGCGGCGACGAGCATGACGCGGTCTTCGGTGATCGCGGCATACAACCGCCAGAACACATCCCTGAGGCCGCGAACGGGGATCTCGCCCGGTGTTTCAGCCTCGCGACCCCTGTCCTTGCCACCGCGAAGCGCCTTTGGGTTGGAGGCCATGGATTCGTCGACAGTCATGCCGCAGCCGCCTTTCCGTGGCTCACGCAAGCTTCGGCTCCCGTTGCTCACCGATGCGCCACATCTTATAAATGATGGGGAAGTAACGCCGCGAGGAAGGCATAGTTGCATGGATGACCAAGGAAAGCTCTTCATCGGCGGCAGCCGCAATCCGGACGATTCCCTTCAGAAGGCCGAATACCTTGACCTGAAGTTCGCGAACCGCCACGGGCTGGTGACCGGGGCGACCGGCACGGGCAAGACCGTCACCCTGCAGATCCTGGCTGAAGGCTTCTCGAAAGCCGGCGTGCCGGTCTTCGCTGCCGATATCAAGGGCGATCTTTCCGGCATCGCCGCAAAGGGCGAGCCAAAGGACTTCCTGTTGAAGCGGGCCGAGCAGATCGGCCTGCAGGACTACGAGTTCGAGCAGTTCCCAGTGATCTTCTGGGACCTTTTCGGCGAGAAGGGCCACCGGGTCCGCACCACGATCGCCGAGATGGGGCCGCTTCTGCTGTCACGGCTGATGGATGCCTCCGAACCGCAGGAAGGTGTCATCAACATCGCCTTCAAGCTCGCCGACAAGGCGGGCCTGCCGCTGCTCGACCTCAAGGACTTCTCCTCGCTGCTCACCTACATGGCCGAGAATGCCAAGGAACTGTCGAAGGAGTTCGGGCTTATCTCTAAGGCCTCGGTCGGCTCGATCCAGCGCGCGCTGCTGGTGCTGGAACAGCAGGGCGCCGAGCATTTCTTCGGGGAGCCGGCGCTCAAGATCACCGACATCATGCGGATCCACCCCAACAGCGGATACGGCCAGATCTCCGTCCTTGCCGCCGACAAGCTGATGATGAACCCGCGTCTCTACGCGACCTTCCTGCACTGGCTGCTCTCGGAACTCTTCGAGGAACTCCCGGAAGTGGGCGATCCGGACAAACCGAAGCTCGTCTTCTTCTTCGACGAGGCGCATCTTCTGTTCGACGACGCGCCAAAGGTGCTCCTGGAGCGCGTCGAGCAGGTCGTGCGCCTGATCCGCTCAAAAGGCGTCGGCGTCTATTTCGTGACGCAGAACCCGCTCGACGTGCCGGAGGCGGTGCTCGCCCAGCTTGGCAACCGCGTACAGCATGCGCTGCGCGCCTATACGCCGCGCGAGCAGAAGGCTGTGAAAGCGGCGGCCGAGACATTCCGCCCCAACCCGGCCTTCGATTGTGCCACTGTCATCACCCAGCTCGGCACCGGCGAGGCACTGGTTTCGACGCTCGAGCACAAGGGTGTGCCCTCGATGGTGGAACGGACCCTCATCCGCCCGCCGTCAGGCCGCATCGGACCGCTCAGTGACCAGGAGCGGCAGGCGGTCGTGGACAAGAGCCCGGTGCTTGGCGTCTATGACGAAGATCTCGACCGTGAATCCGCCTTCGAGATGCTTGCTGCCCGCGCCAGTACCGCCGCAGAATCAGCCGCTTCAAAAAAGGCGACAGGCGAAGTGGAGGCGGCTCCGCCAGCGGGCTGGGGCGAAACCACGGGCTGGACGCTGCCGGGTTTCGGCGACAAGGACAAGGATGACGGTCGCCCTAAGTCGCGCCGTTCCGGTTACCAGCGGGAGACCGTCGTGGAGGCGGCGATGAAGACCGTCGCCCGGACGGTTGCCACCCAGGTTGGACGGGCGCTGGTGCGGGGTATCCTCGGAAGCCTGAAGCGATAGGGCACGCCCGTCTCCCGCATCGGGAACATGTTTGGCGCGGCCGGGGCGCCGCCTACCGCTTGCGGACGAATTCGGTGCGCAGGACGAGCCCCCGGATCGCGTCGTGGCGGCAGTCGATCTCCTCAGGGTTCGGCGTGAGACGGATGGACTTGATGACCGTTCCCTGTTTCAAGGTCTGGCCTGCGCCCTTGACCTTCAGATCCTTGATAAGGGTTACGGAGTCACCGTCCTTCAGGACGTTTCCGGAGGCGTCGCGCACCTCGGGGACCGCAGCGGAGGCTGCCGCCAGCTCCGAGGCAGGACGCCATTCACCCGTCGCTTCGTCGTAGATGTAGTCGTCGTCGCCAGCCATGGCGTTTCTCCCGCGTTCGAGTATTGCCGGTCGGCGTGGCCGCTTATAACAGCCGGGCCAGTCCAGACAAGCCGCGGGGGACACGCCGGAGCAAACGAAAACCGAGGGAACGCTGCGCCGCACCGGACGCTTCGCCCGCGCAAACCTGAAACGTTTGCTTTCTGGCCTCCCCGCTTCTGAACGGGCAGACGCGTCAGCGCCCTGGCGCCACGAGGCAGAAGTAGGCTCCCTGCGGATCGGTGCCCTGAACGACCCAGCGGCCGCCCGGCACCTCCATCGGCCCGTGGATCACCTGGCCACCGCCCGCCCCGATGCGCTCGACCGCCGCATCGATCGCCGCGACGTTGAAGTAATAGCACCAGCAGGGCACCGGCACATTCTCCGGCTTGGTCATCATGCCGCCGATCATGGTGCCGTTATGGGCAAAGATCTTGTAGACGCCCATGGGCCCCATGTCGAAACCATCGTCGAGCGTCCAGCCGAACACTTTCGAATAGAAGGCGAAGGCCTCGTCCCCGTCGCCGGCGTAGAGTTCCCGCCAGCCGACGTTGCCGGGCGCCTCAGGCCCGAGCTCCGGCGGCGGATTTTCGGGCGGGATCGGCGTCATGATGCAGAGGACCGCCCCATGCGGGTCGGCGACAACCGCAAAGCGACCGATGCCCGGGACATCCTCGGGCGCCCGCTGAACACGACCGCCAGCGTCACTGAACTCCCGCGCGGTCCGGTCAACATCATCGACGGCCACGTAACCCGTCCAGTTGGGTGGGATCCTGCCTTCCAGTTCCGGCGGGAAGGTCATCATGCCGCCGATGCCGGGGCAGTTATCGCCCTCGCCCATCTCGAACAGGAAATAGGGGTCGGTAAGATCCGGCATGTCGACCGGCCGGACGTTCCAGCCGACAACCGAGGAGTAGAATTTCCCCGCCGCCTCCGTGTCGGGGGTCATCAATTCGCACCAGATGAACTTGCCATGGGTCCGCGAGACGGCCCCGGTCGTGGTCTGCGACATGTCTTCTCCTCCGACTTTTCGTTCCTCGGCCGGGCAGTGCCGCCCCGGCATCATCAGGCCTGTCTGGCGTATTGCGCTTCCATGAAGGGTTTCCAGCCGCCGTCCGGCTGCCTGGCGCTCGACACGAAGATGCGATGGTCATCATCCCTGAAGATGATCTGTTCGCGGTATTCGCCGATCGCGCCCGGCTCGGTGAAATCCGGGCCGGTGGTGTAGAGGCTCAGGACGGTGCGATCGTCCGAGACGTCGCCCTCGTATACCCACAGGTAGTTCATCATGCTGCCGATCCAGCTCCCCACATACTTGCCGCGGGCGGGATCGTAACCGAGGGTAAGGATCGTAGTCGCCGCCTCTCCGCCCGGCATGTTGCCGTTGCCTTCCGCAACGAACCAGATGCCGCCGAGGGAACGGACCGTCTCCGTCCACCGCTCACCGCCCGACATCGTCGAGGAGGTGACGTCCCAAGTGCCGACCAGCCGCTCCAGGAAGACATGCTCCGTCTGCGGCCTCGCCATTTCCATGCTCATGAGCTTTCCTCCCAATGATGAAGGATGACGAGCAGCAAGCGTGATCCTGCTTAATGGCAGCAGGATGAAGCTGCCCCCTGCTCCGGTTCGTATTCGTCATGACGCTTTACGAAATCCATGATGTCGCCCTCGTTGCGGCCGAGCGGCGCACGATCGAGGATCATCAGGGTACCGATCAGTTCCTCGCCGCCACGGGCATAGGTCGAATAGGTGTGAAAGATCTCGCCCTTCTCGTTCTTGTAGAAGGCCGAAAGCCCCGGCAGTTCGTCATGAGCCTCGGCCGAGGGAGTGGCCCGGAAGTTGTAGTAGACCTCACCCTTCGCCAGATCCTCCTTCGTGAAGGAGACGTGGAAGTCGAAGTTGAAGTCCGAGCCGTAGGACGACACCCAGGGAAACCTCCAGCCCATGCGCTTGCGGTAGGCCTCGATCTTCTCGATCGGGGCCTGGGAAACCGCGACATAGGTGACGTCATGATGATTGAGGTGGGGCAGCGTGCCGTCGATGTGATCGGAATGGAAGGAGCAGCCCACGCAGCCCGCGTCCCAATCCGGACCCAGCATGAAATGGTATATCATCAGCTGACTGCGGCCGTCGAAGAGGTCGGCGAGCCGCTTCTCTCCGTCAGGCGCATGGAAGACATAGTCCTTGTCCATCTTCACCCACGGGAGCGCCCGGCGTTCGGCCCGCAGCCTGTCGCGCAGGCGGGTCTCCTCCTTTTCCAGCACCAGCAATTCACGTCGCGCCTCGAGCCATTCCTCGCGCGATACGACGCGGTTCTGCGTTGTTGCAACGTCCATTGGCATCCTCCTCGCCTTGACAGATAATGTTGATATCAACATATTGGCGCTATCATGTCAAATCCGAGCATTCCTTTCTCCACCACCCTGCATGTGCGCGACACCTGTCTCTGCCTGCATGTGCAGCGCGCAGCGCGGGCCCTTGCCCGCCGTTTCGACAATGCAATGAAGCCGACCGGCCTCACCAACGGGCAATTTTCGTTGATGATGTCACTGAACCGGCCCCAGCCGGCGACCATGGGGCAGGTCGCCCAGGTGCTCGCCATGGACCGCACGACTTTGACGGCCGCCCTGAAAGTGCTGGAGCGGCGCGGCCTCGTCCGTAGCGAGCCGGACCCGAGGGACCGGCGCGGCAAGCTGCTGAGCCTGACGGATGAAGGCATGGCGGCGCTTGCGGCCGCACTGCCGATATGGACACGGGTGCACCGGGAAATCGACGGGGAACTGGGGGAACAGTTGGCCCGGCTTCGCGATACGCTTACAATGGTCAGGTAGCTCGCGAGGCGATCCGCGGGTCCGCTGCAAAATCGCCCAGGGAGAAGCCCAGGCGCAACAGCGGGAATTCGCGGATGGCCTGAACCCCGGAAGCAGAGAGCCGCATGCGCCAGGTCTGCCGTTCCACCGGCTGCGCCGCGGCGAATGCCTTTGCCGACAGGACGGCGATGTTGAGCCCGCCTTCCGGATCGCGCACGGAGCGATAGAGGATCGCCTCTGCCCCCGCCTCACGCGCATTGTCTGGGAGCACCTGACAGGCGGCATAGTCGGTACGGTGCTCCCAGAAGGCCTGATCGCGGTCGAGCGGCGGTTTCGTCAGGTCGATCGCCGCCTCGGTCGCGACCGCTGCGGAAAAGGCCGTGTATTCGGCAGCATTGGCGGGAAACGGCGTTGCCGGAGATTCAGCGAAGAAAAGCAGCCGATAGAACGACATCTCCGCGATCGCGGTAGAGATCTTCTGCGCCGCGTAAAACACGCCCAGGGTGCGGCCGGCGCGCCGGAAGCGAGACCCGTGCGGATAGACCGCGCCATAACGGAACGGCGTGGCAAGCAGATAGTCCAGCCGCGCACATTCGGGTGGAAACACGGGCTTGGTTTCCTCCAGCAAGCTTTCAAGCAATGCCTGCTCGTCCACCGTTTCGACGAGCTTCATCGTCGAAACCTGGTGCTGCGCCTCGACGAGACGCCAGAATGCACCCGAAACGGCGCGCGTCTCAGACGAGAGCGCGGCGGGCGTCCAGATAGGCAAGGACATCCGTCAGTCCGGTAATGGTTGTGATCCTGTCGGCGGGCACGCCGCCGAGCGCCGTGTTGGCATTGCGCAGCCACTGGCGCGCCACCGCTTCATCACCGCCCGTGATTGCATCGAGCGAACGGAACAGGCGGATCAGCAGGAGCGCCAACTCGAACGGCTTCGTCCCTTTTTCCAGCAAATAGTCCAGTCGCTTCATGCGCGACACCGTCGCCTCCGAAACCCCGACGATCGTCGCCAGATTGCGAGCGCTCAGCCCGAGGCGGTCGGATGCCGAAACAGCAGCCTTGGTGACCACCTGCGCTTCGGAAATTGGAAGAGCGCTATCATCTTTCCTGAGAATTTCCATGATATCTTCCTTTCTCAAGAAAGGTATCACTTTTCACCGGAAGTTCAAGGGAGCGGGCCGGCCGCTCCCTCTTAGGTCACGCTACGGAAACCGGAACCTCAGTGGACGTGCGCATCGCGTGGCTGTAGGGGCAGACGATATGAGCCTTGGCGACGAGATCTTCCGCCTGCGCCCGGTCGAGCCCGGGGATGTCCACCAACAGCGACACCTCGATGCCGAAACCATTGCCGTCATCGCGCGGCCCGATCCCGACGGTGGCGGTGACCTTTGCATCCTCGGGGATCTTGACCTTCTCCTTGCCGGCCACGTTCTTCAAGGCGCCCAGGAAGCAGGCAGAATAACCGGCGGCAAAAAGCTGTTCGGGATTGGTGCCGGTGGCGCCGTCGCCGCCGAGTTCCTTCGGAACCGTGAGCGTGACATCGAGAACGCCGTTTTCAGAGACGGCATGGCCGGAGCGGCCGCCGGTGGCGGAGGCTTTGGTAGTGTAGAGAATCGGCATCTTCGAACTCCCGTTCGTTTTGTGTTGCGCTATTAAATAGGGCACAATCAAATTACGCGCATTGCAAGTCCGCGTCAAGCCTGCAATAATGCAAGCCGTCAAACAGATAGAGCAGAATCGCGTGGCAACAGGGCCAGACAGCCAAAAAAAACCGGCAAATCGGCGAAAGCCCGAACGGAAGCTCGAGGCGCAGCTTTGTTTTGCCGTCTATGGCGCGGCGCATGCCTTCAACCGCACCTACAAGCCGTTGCTCGAACCGCTCGGGCTGACCTATCCGCAATATCTGGTGATGATGACACTCTGGGAAGAAGACGGGCAGCCAGTCAGGGCGATCGGCGAGCGCCTGGCCCTTGATTCCGGGACGCTTTCCCCTCTCCTCAAGCGATTGGAACAGGCGGGCCTCGTGGTGCGCGAACGCGACCGTCACGACGAGCGACAGGTTCGCATTTCGCTGACGGAAAAAGGTGCCGCCCTCGAAAGCCGGACGGCCGGCGTCGTGGCAGCCATCAGCGAGGCCGTGGGATGCGGGGCCGATGAAGCCGCGCAGCTGCGGGACGCCGTCATCGCATTGCGCAAGCGGATGGAAAAGGCACGGTAGAGCCGTTCAGGCCCCTCAAGCAGCACGGCAGGCTCGCGCCTGCAACGAAGAGTACAGAGCCGGGGTCAAAATTGGCCTACGCCCCCCGGCTGGAGGGCGCGGAGAGCGCGATGATGGCGGACAACTCTTCCTTAGTTCGGGACGCGTGACGGCGCGTGATGCCGCGCCTGGGGCATCCGGTGCGGCCGGCCGAGCCAAGCCATACCGGAGCGCCTCCTCACTGCCAGACGACGATTCGTGCCTTCGAGGGCACCCGCTCATAAAGGTCTATGATGTCCTGGTTCATCAAACGCACGCAGCCGGAGGACACGGCCTTGCCGATCGACTGCCACTCGGGCGATCCGTGAAGGCGGTAGAGCGTGTCCTTGCCATTCTGGAAGATGTAGAGCGCGCGCGCGCCGAGCGGATTGGTGAGGCCCGGCGGCATGCCGCCATTGTCGGCGGAGTAGCGGGCAAGTTCCGGCTGGCGGGCGATCATCTCGTTCGGCGGCGTCCACTTCGGCCACTTCTGGCGCCACTGGATCACGCCATCGCCGGCCCAGGCAAAACCCTCTCGGCCGATGCCGACGCCGTAGCGCATGGCCGTACCGCCGGGCTCGACGAGGTAAAGGAAACGGGAAGGCGTGTCGACGACCACCGTGCCGGGACTTTCTCCGGTGGGGTCGATGACGCGCTGGCGGTAATAACGGGGATTGATCTGCTGGTAGGGAACAGCCGGAATGACAAAGCCGCCGTCGACGACGGTGCCGTACATTTCGTCGAGTTCCGCCGAGCCGGCCGGCATGATCGACGGCCGGCGTATGCTACCGCCGTCGCGATAGCTGATGACCGTGTCACCGGGACCGGGCGCCGTTGAGGCGCAACCAGCCAAGCTGGAGGCCGCGCCGGCCCCCAGAACGGACAGGAAGCCCCGGCGGGAAAGAGATGTCTTGAGGTTCATATGTGGCAGGACCGCTTGATGGAAAACGCGTGACTCGGAAAAAAAGCATAGGACAACGGCAAGCGCTTCGAAAGGTTCCAAACCCTCGCCGTCGTCATCCAGCATAGTCTGCTGCAGTCGAGCAACTCTTCACGACAGCGACACAGCGCGTCACAGTTGCGGGAGCAGGCCTGGATCAGCGACCTACATGCCGTTCGTTTCCTTGCGTCTCAGATCACGACGATCGGCGTTCCTTCCGGCACGCGATCGAAGAGGTCGATGACATCCTGGTTGAACATGCGCACGCAACCCGATGACGTCGCCTTGCCCACCGATTGCCAGTCGGGCGTTCCATGGACGCGGTAGAGCGTGTCCTGGCCGTCCTTGTAGATGTAAAGGGCACGCGCGCCGAGGGGATTGTTGAGGCCTGGCACGAAGCCGCCACTTGAATCGGCGAACTGGCGCAGTTCCGGCTGCCGCGCCACCATCTCGGCGGGAGGGGTCCAACGCGGCCATTTCGCCTTGCGGCGGATCACGCCCCGCCCCTGCCAGTCAAACCCCGCCTTGCCCAGGCCAACCCCGTAGCGGATGGCCTTGCCGCCCGGCTGAACGAGATACAGGAAACGCTGCCCGGTATCGACGACGATGGTCCCCGCAGCCTCAGCAGTGCGATAGTCGACCTCCTGACGAAGATAGCGCGAATCCACACGCGAATGCGGGATCGCCGGAAGCGTATGCCCTTCATCCCGGATCACACCATACATGGTGCGATGAACCGGATTGGAGACCGGCAGCCCGTACTTCTGATGGAAGTCGCTCGGATAAAGCTGACGCCGCTGAGGGATTGCCCCCGGCATCGGAGGTGGCTGGTTGCTCGGCGGATCGGCATAGCGCGGAACATTGAAGACAGGCGCCGTTTCCTGCACGAAGACGTCCGGGTTCATGCGGCTCGTGTCGGTAACGAAGGGCACCTGGCAACCGGCAAGCGCGGCGACTGCCGAGACAGCCAGGGAAAGCGCCAGGATTGAGCGGAGAGATCGAGAATAAGACGGCATGAAACCTGCTTCCGGCAGATGATATCCGCACCAGGATGGCAGACGCGGCTGGCGCGAAGCTGGCCCCCGGGGCGATTTCGGATCCACCCGGGAAAAGGAGGCCACGGCATGGATGCCGGCAGTACGACACCGGCCATCCCTCCCGGTTTACTAACATTCGCCGGTAAAATCTCACCATAGACGCGTTTGTTTCTCGTAACAATTGGCCGGCTAAGGGACGCTCACCCGAGGACATTGGCGCTCCATGCCCTCGCCCTCTCGCATCGAAATGGACCCTCCATGACACGACCCAAAGTCAAGACCGCCCTTGCGGGGATTCTCATCCTGCTGGGCGTTGCATTTGCAATGTTCGCCACCTTCTCCGTAAACAGGCTCGCCGCGATCGATCGCCATATCCAGGAGATCGCCGGCCTCGCAATGCCCACCATCGCCGCAGTCAAGGACATGGAAGTCCAGGTGATGACGATCCGCAACGGCTACCGCAGCCACCTGCTCAGCGAAGACGGCCGGATCCAGGCCGAGGAGCACAAGGCGATCGACGCTGCCTGGGACCTGCTTCTGGAAAAGGGTGAGCGCTTCAGGAAGCTCGAGCCGACAGAAGCCGAAATCCAGCTGCTCGAGGGCATCGAGGCGGGGATGAGGAACTACATGGAGATCGGCAAGCGCGTGCTCGCGCTCTCCACGGCCGGCGACATCCAGGCTGCCGAGGCGATCCTGCGGGCGGAGATGGTAGCGCCGGCACAAGCGGCCGGCGTCAGCCTTGCCGCGCTGACGAAGCGCAGCATCGCCGACGCCATCGCAGCCAAGAACAGCGCCGAAGAAGCCTATTCGACGACCCTGAGCGTGACCTTCGTGGCGATCGGCCTGCTTGCCGCCTTCGTTGCCGCCGCAATCTGGTTTGCCGTCACCGGCATCGCCAAGCCGATCCAGGCCATCACCCGCTCGATGAACGTCCTTGCCAGCGGCGACGCGAACACTGCGATCCCCTATGCCGGCCGCGCCGACGAGATCGGCGAGATGGCGGCTGCCGTCGAAATCTTCCGGACGAACGCGCTGAAGAACCGCGAACTCGAGCAGGAAGCCGCAGCCCAGCGGAGCCAGACCGAAGAACAGCGCCGCCGCGCCGCCGAGCAGGAGCGCATGCGCGCCGAAGCCATGGCGCAAGCAACAACCGGGCTTGCCGACGGCCTGAAGCAGCTTGCCGCCGGCAACCTGACCTTCCAGCTTACCCAGGAATTCGCCGAGGAGTTCGAGACCCTGCGGAACGACTTCAACCGCGCCGTGGTCCAGCTGAAGGACACGATGTCCTCCGTTGCGGAAGCGACCGTTTCGATCGACTCCGGCTCGCGTGAAATCAGCCAGAGCGCCGAGGACCTTTCCAAGCGCACCGAGCAGCAGGCCGCATCGCTCGAAGAAACGGCCGCCGCCCTCGACCAGATCACCAC
>JAEYTV010000409.1 GCA_023433855.1 Pseudomonadota bacterium
GAACAGGACCAGCAGCACCAGCGCCACGCCCGTAACGAGAAGGTAGGCAGGTGTATATTCGCTGGCGATATCGATCATGTAGAACATGACAATGGTACCAAGGAGCGGACCGAGGACGGTACCGGCACCGCCCAGGAGCGTGAACAACAGAGCCTCGATCGAATACTGGATCGAGGCGAAGGTCGCGCCGATATAGGCAAACATCAGCCCGTAGGCAGCGCCCGCGACGGCCGAGATGGTGCCGGACAGGACAAGCGCCCCGAGTTTTGCTTTGAAGGTGTCGAAGCCGAGCATCAGGGTACGAGGTTCGTTTTCGCGGATTGCCACCAGGACCCGGCCTCTCGCACCGCGCACCACCGCGAGGATCACGACAAGCGTGGCCGCCAGCAGCAGAAGCGCCAGGTTGTACCGCTGCACCGGATTGGTGAGATCGACATGTAGGCCGAGGAGATCAAAGCTCCGGGCGGCGGCCGGCATCGTCAGGCCCTCCTCGCCGCGGGTATATTCGGTGAAATAGGTCGTGGTGAGATAGGCGACCTGGCCGAACATCATGGTGACGATCATGAAGGCCACGCCTGTGGTGCGCAAGGCGATCAGGCCGATTACCAGCGACAGCAACGCGCCGCACCCGATGCCGATCAGGAAGGCCAGCGGGACGCCCAGGTCGGTGTAATAAGCCGTCATGCCGGCACCGTAGAGGCCTGCAGCAAAGAACATGGCATGGCCGAGGCTGAGCAGGCCCGTGTAGCCGAACAGCATGTTGTAGCCCATGGCGTAGATGGCCAGCACCATGACCCGTGTCATCGCCAGATAGTGATAGTCGGGCAACACGAACTGGACGAGGAACAGGGCCGCGAGCACTGCCGCGTGGAGCGCGAACACGCGCATCGTATTGGATCGGGTCATCGCGCCTTCGCTCCAAAGAGGCCTTCCGGCTTGAAGACAAGCACCAGCGCAACAAGCAGGGTCGAGATCATCTTGGCGAGGGTGGGCGAGAAGAATACCGAGATAATGCCGTCGCTCAATCCGATCAGCAACGCAGCCACCACAGTCCCTCTCAGACTGCCGAGCCCTCCGAGGATGACGACGATGAAAGAGAGGAGCAATGGATCAAGCCCCATCAGATAATGGGCCTGGCGGATCGGCACAATCAGCACCGCCGCGATTGCGGCGAGCATCGCCCCGGCAGCGAATACAAAGGCATAGACCCGTTCGATCGGGATGGCGAAGGCCTGGGCCGTCTCCCGGTCGAACTGCGTCGCACGCATGATCAGGCCGAGACGGGTGCGGCTCAGCACGAACCAGACACCGATCAGCAGGACGATAGCTGCGGCAATAACGAAGAGATTGTAGCCTGAATACCCGAACCAGGGCAGTTGGACCCGGTAGTAGAACGGGGCCGGCACCGGTCGTGCGTCGGGACCGTAGGTCAGAAGAACGGTCTGTTGAATGATGTAGAGCATGCCGATCGTCGCAACGATGGTCGATTCCGGATCATAATTGAGCCGCGTGAGGATCAAGCGCTCACTTGCATAGGCGATAGCCCCGACGAGAAGGGGGCTGATGACGAGCGCAGCGAAAAAGCCGAGCGCAGGATGAAGGCCGAAGATCGATGCCACCCACCAGGCGACAACGGCTCCCAGCATGTAGAACTCACCATGGGCCACATTGACGACGCGCATGACCCCGAAGACCAGCGAGAGGCCAAGAGCCGTAAGCGTCAGGACAGCCGCCTGAAGCAGTCCCTCCAATGTTGCGAGCAGCAGAAACGGACCGAAAGCCAAGATTTTTCCCCATGCAAGGACGCACGTGTGCCACGTCCAACCATCAGTCGCGAAGATCGAGAAGAAGACGAAGCAGGTCGAGACAAGGACACCGCCCGTGCGGCGTCCTTGTCCTCAAAGGTCGATCACAGCGACATCTTGGTGTAGTCGGCCGTGACCTCGTACATACCGTCTTCGATCGAGGTGCGATGAACGACGTTCATCCGGTTGCCTTCGACCTTCGAGATGTTCTGGTGGCCGTAGACCTGGTGGTTCTTGCCGTTGAAGATCTTGTCGCCCTGAGGATGGTCGCGGCCTTCATCAAACTTCTCGATCGCTTCGAGCGCTTCGATGAACTTCGCCTTGTCCTGGGGTCCGGCATAACCGGCCGCCTGCATCGCCTGCTTGATGGTGAAAAGGGTTTCCCACACACCGTACATGTGTGCGTAGGTAGATATGTCCTTCGGGTCGGCGACGCTCGCACCGTTTTCGTTGACGCCGACCGCGGCACGATAGAGCTTGTCCCACTCGCTCTGGTCCTTCTGGGCATAACGCGGCATGCCTTCCCAGAAATAGGTTCCGTCCAGGAAGCTCAGTTGGGGCGTCGCCAGATCGACCGCTTCGATGCTGTCGACGAAGCCGAAGATCGCGGGTCGCTGGGATCCGTAGAACTGGCCGAGTTCGGTTACGAAGGTGAGGACGGCCGGACCAACCATTACATGGTAGAGAACTTCGGTGTCTGACGGGATCCGCGGCAGGTATCGGGTGAACGACGTTTCAGTCGGCGGCACCGCGATCATCTCGACCATTTCACCACCCTGCGCCTTGATGGCCGGAACGAGGCTGTCGCGATGGTCGTAGCCGAAGGCATAATCGGGGAAGATTATGGTGACCTTCTTGCCGAGGTTCTGGGTGATCCATGGCGCCATGGATGTCACCTGGCTGCGCACGTCAGTAATACCAGGCTGGAAGCAATAGCGGTTAAGGCTGCCGGAGGAGACGTGCGTACCCTCCGAGACAACAAGATAAGGCATCTTGAGCTCCCCCGCGCGGGGTGCGGCACCAACGACCACGTGTGAGAACAAGGTGCCGAAAACGGCATCGACCTTATGCTGCGCGGCAAACTTCTCGAGGACTTCGGCGCCCCGCTTGGGATCGGTGCCATCATCTTCGATCACCAGTTCGACCGGGCGACCGTTGATGCCGCCCTCGTCGTTGATGATCTTGACGGCAGCGTTGGCGACGCGCTCATACCAGCGGCCATAGGATGCTCCAATGCCGGTCCGGTGACATTCGAAGCCAAGCCTGATCGGTTCGGAGCTCTGCGCCTGGTAATACCGGACAAAGCCGGGTGAAACCGAAGAAATAACGCCCGCCCCGGCGGCTGCGCCAATCCCAAGCAACGTGGAGCGGCGCGTCAGTGAAGATTTCGATTCTGGAGTCTTAGCAGTCATGTGAATTTCCCCTCTCAGTGGAAATGACGCCCGTCATTCTTGCGCGACAGATCATTCGTCTACCAACAAATCACGATGTTTGATGATTGACAAGCGCAACCGGATAACTACCGGAAAATAACTCTTTCAATGTGGACAGCCGGCCCCACTCCTGTTTGTATAACAACGAACGACTTGCCATTGTGCGTTTGCTTCCCGCCACGTAGCACCGCCGCAGTCTGGCCGAATACGCCACAGTAGGAAAGGGACAAACTTGCGGATAAATATAAAAGGACCCACAAATCCCAAAGCGAATTCGCAGGCAATATGAAGACGCAGGCCGCTGGTAAAACTCGAAGTCGTTGGTGGCGGCTTGCATTGGTCACCCTTGCGGGGTGGTTGCTCGCACCCCTCATGGCCGCCGCACATGGAGCCGAGCGTGGCTTGGTGATGCTGCTGCCGACCGACTACTACTTGACCGGCGGGGCTATTGCAGTTGCCGCCACCTTCGTGACCCTGCTGCTGATCCCCGCAAAGTGGTTCCAGGCAGCAACCCGCGCCGTCACCATCGTTCATGGCCGGCCGGTACTCCCGACAGTCTTTTCCAGCACCGCCAGTTTCGTGTTTCTTGGAATACTGGTCGCGAGCGGCATCTATTCCACGCCCGACCCGCTGGAGAATCCACTGCCGCTGGCGGTCTGGACCTTGTTCTGGGTCGCATTCACGCTGTTGCAGGCGATAGTCGGGAATCTCTGGCCGTGGCTGAACCCGTGGTCAGGACCGCTTGCGATCATCCGGCGACTGACGAGCACGCCGTTCGGCAGGAGGCCGTTGGTCGAGCTTCCACGTGGACTTGGCTACCTTCCGGCAATGGTCCTTTTCTTTCTTTTCGCATGGTATGAACTGATCTCTCTTGCCCCTGAAGACCCTCCCGGCCTGGCCGCGGCCGTGACACTCTATTGGTTCGGCAATCTGGCCGCGATGCTCGTCTTCGGGGAGAAGGAATGGATGCAGCGCGGCGAACCCTTCTCGGTCTATTTTCGCATGATCGGGATGATAGCACCCCTTCAAATCGAACCACCTGAAAAGGGCATATGGACATCGGTTCGCATCTGCTGGCCGGGCCAACGTTGCGTGGAGGAGACACCGCCGCCGTTCAGCGCCGCGATCTTCCTGCTGCTGACGCTCGGCACCGCCTCCTTCGACGGTTTGGCCAAAACCTTCGTCTGGCTTTCACTGATCGGGATCAACCCGCTGGAATTTCCAGGCCGTAGCGGCGTCACCATTCCCAACACGTTCGGATTGCTTGCCGCTCCCGCGACCTTGGCGATGATCTATCTCGCAGCCGTTTTCAGCGGAGGGTGGCTCGTTGGACAAAGGACGCTGGCCAGCCTGCGCCTCCTTGCCTCCCACCTCGTCTATTCCATCGTACCGATCTCGGTGGCCTTCCACGCTGCCCACTATCTGAGCCTGCTGCTGATCAACGGCCAGTATGTCTACGCGGTGGCTTCCGACCCCTTCGCGCTCGGCTGGGACCTCTTCGGGACAGCCGATTGGCACGTGAGCGCATCCATGCTGATCGATATCAACAACGTGGAAAAGCTCTGGACTGCGCAGACGGCAATCATCGCCGGCGGCCATTGTGTCGGGATTCTGATCGCTCACATGATTGCCCTGCGACACCTCCAAAACCCGGCGACCGCGACGATCAGTCAGCTTCCCTTGGCACTCACGATGGTGGGCTACACGGTTTTCGGTCTCTGGCTTCTTTCAACTCCCACCGCGGGCTGAACGTCACTTGACCCCGTGACACTTCCACGGCAATAT
>JAEYTV010000414.1 GCA_023433855.1 Pseudomonadota bacterium
CCCCCAAACACCCTGCCGCGCGGGGGGGGCCCCGACGGGCCCACGACAACTGCGCCGGTCTTCGACTCCACTAGCATGCAGACACTTCGGGCAAGCTATAACACACTGCAGCAGCAGATCGGCTCCCTCACGCGCACATATGGGTCAAGGCATCCCCGCCTGATCTCATTACAGTCCGAAGAAGCGGCACTGGAGAAAGCAATCACGGACGAAGCCAACCGGATCCTGGGAACCGGTAAAAGGGATGTCGACGAAGCCCGCTCCGCCCTGTCGGAGCTTAAAAACAAGGCGGATGCGGAGCGATCCACCGTCTTCAGCAACAATGATGCGCAGGTCCGCCTCCGTGAGTTGGAGCGGGATGCCCGGGCCAAGGCGGCCGTTTACGAGACCTATCTTGGTCGCACCCATCAACTGACCGAACGCCAGCAGATCGACACCAGCAACGTGCGCGTTATCTCGCCTCCCATGCCGCCGAAAGCGAAGAGCTGGCCTCCGCGTGCAATCATCCTTCTTGCAGCCGGCGCGATAGGCGGTCTCATTCTCGGCACGGGTATCGCACTGGTCCTTGGTCTGTGGCGTCATCTTTCCGAGACACGTGCCAGCTTCGGCTTTGATCGCCGTTATGCCTGAGCGGGTCGGCATCCACAGCCTGCCAGCCTCGGCCCTGTCCAGCGCGGAGATCGATGATCGCAGCGTAGTCAGCTCGATGCTGTTCATCGGCCTGTTCTTGTTCGTAGCCATATCGGTCAGCCCCTTTCACGACCTTACTCTTCCGTCCTCGGCCAGCATCCAGACGAACAATTCAAGCCGCCTCAACCAACTCCTGTTTCTGTTGCTGCCAGTCGGCACGCTCCTTTGCGCCGCCACAACCTCGATGCGAGGGGCTTTGCTGCGGCCACGATGGTTGTTGCTGGCCATATTTTTATGGCTAGTCTTCGTTTCGGCGCTATCCAACCATGGCTTCAACAGCCTGAAAGCGCTGTTCCTTACCTCCCTCGTGGTCGTCGGCGCCAATGCCTGCCTGCTCATGCCCCGCTCGGAAGCACATTTCGCCAGACTGCTGGCGGTGGGAACGATGGCCTGTATCGGCCTTGCCTATTACGGCATCGTCTACAAGCCGTTCCTGTCCATCCATTCCGCAGCCGAGGTGGCCGAACCCATGCATGCAGGTCTCTGGCGCGGATATTTCCCGCACAAGAACAATGCGGCCGCCGCCATGGTCCTGTTTACCTTCTGCGGCATGTTCGTCATGCGGGCGTGGTCCCGAATGATCGGCCTGACGATCATGGCAAGTGCAGCCTGGTTTCTGGTGCACACCGGGGGCAAGACTGCTTCGGCTATGTTGCCGGCCATCCTGGTGCTCGCCTGGCTGTTCGAGCGGTTCCCGCTGTTGCGTGTCCCTATTTCGCTCGGCGGTGTTCTTGCCTTCAATCTTCTCGCCGTCGGCGCTTCCCTATCCAGGGGCCTGACTGAACTGGTCACCAGCCTTGGGGTGGACGCGACCTTTACCAACCGCGCCGATATTTGGCGTCTCGCCTCCAATGCTATCTCCGAATTTCCGCTGACCGGCTTTGGCATCAAGTCCTTCTGGCGGACCGAGGAACTCGTCTACGGAGGACAGGGCGTGGAAACCTGGGCGATCCAAGCCTCCCATGCGCACAATTCCTACGTCGAACTTCTGCTCATCGGCGGGGTTCCCCTCCTCTTCCTCTCGCTTATCTGGTTCTTCGCAGTCCCTTTGCGCAGCTTTTCCATGATTACCGCTCAAGGCGAAGTCACGCACAGTGCCCGGCTGTTTCTGCGCGTCTGGCTTTACGTGATATTCACAGCCTGCCTCGAAAGCCTCTTCTATGAAAGCTCCGCCGGTTACCTCATGACCTGGTTTCTCTTCTGCATGGCTATCTTCGGCATGCGCTACGAGGCAAAGGCAGTCCATATCGGCAACGCGCCCCAGGCAGGGAGGGCCGCGCATGGGTAACCTGCCGCAGTTGTTCGACGGCCTCGTCGATCGTCTCGCCAACAGGCTCATCTGGAAGATGGCGCCGCGAGGGCGTACGATCAGAACTGAAGAGCCAATCGTATCCTTCACCTTTGACGACGTGCCCGATACCGCGCTCACACATGGGGCAGCCATTCTCGAAAGATATGGCGCCCGGGGCACGTTTTATATCGCGGGCGGCCTCGAAGGTCGCATCGAAGCCGATCGCACCCTGCTTGACAGGGACGGCTGCCTCGAATTGTTCCGGCGCGGTCACGAGATCGGCTGCCACACGTTCGCGCACCGGCGGGTCAGGTCCCACGGACGTCTGCTGGCGAGCGATCTCCAACGCAATGCATTGTTCCGGGAAGCGGCTGGCATCAACCGACCCGCTCGAAATTTCGCATTCCCATACAACGCCGCCTGGCCGCCCGCGCGCCCTGCACTTGCCGCACGCTATCTGACCTGCCGCGGCGCCGGAGAGGCGATCAACAGAGGCGCCGTGGATCCGCTGATGCTGCAGGCCGTGGAGATACGCCAGCCGGAAGAACATGCCCGCGGGCTGACCACCTGGATCGACGATGTCGCAAATCAGCCGGGATGGCTCATCTTCTTCACCCACGACATTGCCGAGACGCCCACCTCCTACGGCTGCACCCCCGATACGTTCGAGCATCTTGTTCGCCATGCACGGGACCGGGGCTGCCGGTTGCTGACGGTGGAGGACGCGACCGCAGCCCTCGGCTGGGAAATGGCGCCATGAACGTCCAAACCACGATCCCAACAACGCGTCGTCTCTTGAACATCAATAACTATTTCTATCGGCGCGGCGGCGCGGAAGCCGTGTTTTTGGATCATGCAGCCCTGTTCGAGGAAATCGGCTGGGACGTCGTTCCCTTCGCCATGCAGCACGAGAAGAACCTGGCGTCGGACTGGTCCGGCTATTTTGTCTCCGAGATCGAATACGGCCGCGAGATCGGTCTCAAGGACAAAATCCTGCAAGCCGGCAAGGTCATCTATTCCTTCGAGGCTCAGCGCAATCTTAAACGGCTGATCGACAACGTACGGCCCGACCTTGCCCACGCGCACAACATCTACCACCACATATCGCCCGCGATCTTTTCGACTCTCAAGGCCGCCGGAATCCCTGTGGTCCTGACCGCCCACGACCTGAAGCTTGCCTGTCCTTCCTATAAGATGCTGCGCAACGGTACGATCTGCGAAGCATGCAAGGGTGGTCGCATCCACAACGTAGTCCTCAACCGGTGCGTCAAGGACTCATTGCCGTTGAGCGCCGTTGTCTTGGCCGAAACGCTCCTTCACCGGATGCTGGGTCTTTACCGCAACCGGGTCGACAGGATCGTCGTGCCGAGCCTCTTCTATCGGGAGAAGCTGATCGAATGGGGTTGGTCGGCCGAGAAACTGGTACACATTCCCAATTTTGTGGATCTAGAGCGCTTTTCGACGGATTGGCGGGAGGGTGACTATTTCGTATTCGCCGGCCGCCTCGCACCGGAAAAAGGGATCGCCACGCTCATTCGCGCCAGTGCCAGGGCGGGTCAGAGGCTCGTGATAGCTGGTACGGGGCCGGAAGAAGAAAAACTGAAGGACGTCGCGCGCTCGAGCGGCGCGGACGTTACCTTCGCCGGGCATCTTTCGGGCCAGAAACTCGTTCGTCTGATCGGCGAGTCCCGTGGTTTGGTGCTTCCGTCGGAATGGTACGAAAATGCTCCGATCAGCATCCTCGAAGCCTATGCCCTCGGGCGCCCGGTGATCGGTACGGCAATCGGGGGGATCCCGGAAATGATCCGGGAGGGTGAGACCGGCTTGACCGCTGCAGCGGCCTCGGTCGATGACCTCGCGGCCGCGCTCGGGGCGCTCGCCTCACTGTCTTCGGCCAAGCGCGCCGCGATGGGGCACGCGGGCCGGAATTGGGTGGCGCGCGATTTCTCTCCAACGACCTATCGCCAAAAGACCCTCGATCTTTACGCGTCGCTTACCATCCGCTAGCCGTCGGCACTGGCTTTTCCCGAATAGGCTCACCTGTCTCGGATGATTTTCGCCGTTCTGATCTAGATCCGCACAGGTCCGTTAAATTCCTACCTTTTTTGTTACGGCCGCAGGAAGGTTCAGTCCGTAGAACCGGTATCAGGAAATGATGTTCTGGTACCGGTAGATGAACAAGAAAACCGACGCGTTCGTGAAGCGGCATTCCGTATCTGCCCGGAAGCTTCCGGAGGAATTGGCGTCGCTTGAAGCCGCGGCAGGCTCGCGGCGAGACAGCCCGCCTCCTGCACTGCAGGCCGGGCGCGGCCATCGCCTGGTCGAGCGGATGATCGTCAGCCAGCCCCCACGTCTTTCCCCTGCCCTTCCAGCCCCTGGCCTTCCAGACGACGTCGCCTCTCCGGATATTCGGGTGGGGCGCAACGCCGGCCGCAAGCGCGTCATGATGCTCGGCCTGCGTGGCATACCGAATGTTCAGGGTGGCGTCGAGAAACACGTGGAGATGCTCGCGCAGGAACTCGTAGCCCGGGGTTGGGACGTGGACGTTGTCGGAAGGCGCAGATATCTGGCGAAGGGTACTGCTTCCCTCTGGAGGGGTATCCGGCTTGTCCCCCTCTGGGCGCCGAGATCCATGCTCCTGGAAGCGTTCGTGCATACGCTCGTTGGGGTTCTCTATGCCGGTGTCCGACGTCCGGACGTTCTGCATATCCACGCGATCGGTCCAGGTCTCCTGGCGCCCCTTGCGCGGCTCCTGGGGTTGAACGTGATCGTGACGCATCACGGCTATGACTATGACCGCGAAAAGTGGAGCGCGGCCGCAAAGCGCGTGCTGAAGCTTGGAGAGCGCCTGTCGATGCAGTTTGCGCACGCGAGAATAGCTGTCTCGCGAGACGTGGCCGAGACGATGGAGTACCGCTATGGCACCGAAGTCGCGCACGTCCCGAATGGCGTCGCGGTAAGACCGAGCCTTGTCGGCAAGGAAACCCTCGACAGGTTCGGGCTGCAGCGCCGCCGGTACATCGTCATGGTTGCCCGCTTCGTACCGGAAAAACGCCAGACCGATCTCATTGCCGCATTCGAGAGACTGCAGCAGAGCCAGTGGAAGCTTGTGTTGGTCGGCGGGCCCGATCACAATGGCATTGGCTATGCGAAAGAGATCGAGGCGAAGGCCGAGCGTGTCCCGAATGTGGTTCTCACCGGGTTTCAGAGCGGCGAGGATCTGGCAGCGCTTTTCTCGCAGGCGGGACTGTTTGTCCTGCCTTCCAGCCACGAGGGAATGCCCATCTCGCTACTCGAGGCAATGGGCTATGGTCTCCCCGTGGTGGCGAGCGACATCGCTGCCAATCACGAAATCGAGTTGCCGCCAGAGGATTATTTCCCCGTTGGAGACATCGATGCACTTGCCGCAGCACTGAGGCGCAAGATCGCTGAGCCTTTCAGCCAGGAAAGCGCGCTTGCCCGCATCCGCGCCGTGGAACAGGTCTATGCCTGGCCGTCGATCACCCGCAGCACCGTTGCAGTCTACAAGTCCGTCCTCACTGACTGACGATAAGGACCCCCCTTGAGCGTATCGATCATCATCAAGACGCTGAACGAGGAGAAGCGCATTTCGCGCACCATCGAATTTGCGCTGGCGGGCCTGCCCGGCGGCCACGGCGAAGTCATCGTTGCCGATAGCGGTTCCTCGGATGCAACCGTCGCCGTGGCGAGGCGATATCCCGTTCGCGTCGTGCAGCTCGTAAGCCCGGCGCGTCCAAGCTGTGGCATCGGTCCGCAGCTTGGATACCAATATTCACGTCACGACCTCGTCTGCCTGCTCGACGGCGACATGGATCTGGACCCCGAGTTTCTGAGCGCCGCCATCAGCTACCTAGATCGTCATCCCGAAACGGGTGGCGTGACAGGGCACGTCGAAGAAATGATGCTGGATAACCTTGAATATTCCCGCCGCGTCCAGCGCAACGCTCCCGAAAACCGCGTTGGCGACATCGACCGAATGAACGGCGGCGGGCTGTACCGCCGGAAAGCCGTGGCAAGCGTCGGCTATCTCACCGACCGGAATCTGCACGGCTATGAGGAATTTGACCTCGGCATCCGGCTCCGTCACGCCGGCTGGAAGCTGCATCGTCTGGATCGGCGTTTTGTCCGGCACTATGGCCACAGCGTCAATTCGTATCGCCTTCTGCTACGCCGCTGGAAGACCAAATACCTGTTCGGGATCGGAGAACTGCTGCGGGCTGCGTGTGGCAAACCCTACTTCCGGCAGATGCTGCACGAATTGCCAGAGTTGAGGCTGTGGGCAGCCGTTCTCTGCTGGCTGTTGCTTTCCACCGGATTGCTGATCGCAGCTCCCAACAGGCTTGCGGCCTTGGCGACAGTGTTCGGGATCGGCGTGACCGTCGCGGCGCTGATGTCGTGGAAAAAACGCAGTGTGGCACTGGGGCTCTACACCGTCACAGCGTGGCTGTTTCATGCAGCCGCAGTGCCGTTCGGGTTCTTGTCGGGTCGGCGCGATCCGCACGGATGGGTCGAAAGCCGGGAGATCGGGGTATCGGATGAAGAGCTTCATCGGCGCATTGGTGATGATGATCGCGCTGACGGCGCCGCTATTCAGCGCGCGGTCAGCTGACTGGCTACCAGTCCGCGAAATCGACCTCACGGTACGGCCCGGCAGCCCGCTTGATTTCTCGGCCTTCCTCCACAATGCCGTCATCGACGGAGAAACCAGAATCGTTGCCGGAGTGAATGGCCGTCTGGCACAGGCCGCGTCGCCGGACAAACCGGTCCGCTTCTTTTGTGCTTCGCTGGCTTGGAGTCCGGCATCTGGCGGCTTTCCCGCCTACGCCGATGCAGACACCTATGCCAGCCAGTTGGCAATGCGCGGCTACAATATCGCGCGTTTCCACTTCCTCGACGGCAACCTGATGGCCGGGCGTCAGCGCGACTTCGATTTCGACCCCGAGGTTCTCGACCGCGTTCACTACCTGATGGCCGCCCTGAAAAGAAACGGGATCTACTGGATCATCGACGGCTTGACGTCGTGGCGCGGCGGCTATGGAGGTTACGACGATCGCTGGGATCCGTCGGAAGGGCTGAAGCTCGAGATCAACTATAAAGAGGAGGCGTTCTCCCACTGGCGCAGCCTGGTGACCGCCTTCCTGACCCGCGTCAATCCCCATACCGGCAT
Organism: Pseudomonadota bacterium; assembly: GCA_023433855.1. Classification (GTDB taxonomy): domain Bacteria; phylum Pseudomonadota; class Alphaproteobacteria; order Rhizobiales; family Rhizobiaceae; genus Neorhizobium. The sequence goes on from JAEYTV010000414.1 coordinate 7,170, forward strand.
TGCGCCGATCCACGACGATGCGTTGGCCATGGTCGTCCTCGTCAACGAGAATGGCATGGAGTTCGAAACGGTTGTTCACGACAAGATCGGACATCCTTATCCCGACAGCCTTCGAAAGCCGTTCAATGCCTGGCTTTTCGGACGTTATCGCACCACCGAAGCCTTGCGCGCGCGCTGGCCCGATCTCCTCCCCCTCGAGCGGCTCGAAACCGCCTCGGTACGACTGCCGGCCGATCGCTACAACGACAGCCCTCGACTACGGGATTTGCAGGCCTTCTTCGTCGAGGTCGAACGTGACGCCGTCGGCCGGATGACCAAGGTCCTCCGCGACCTCGGCTATGTCGGGCTGATCAGCAATTACAATAACTGGCCAACGGTGCAGACTGGGCTCACGCGCCAGTATCTGCAAGCGGTGACCATGAACACCTACCACGATGGGGTAATGAGCTACGAGCCCGGCGCCGCGATCCGGAACGAGAGTTCGCTCGCGGACGCCGCTTCCTATATGCGCAGAGCCGCCGCAAGCCGGTGGTTTGGCAAGCCGTTTGGCCTCACTGAACACGACCACGTGTTCTGGAACCAGTACCGCTATGAATCCGGTCTTGTCATGCCTGCTTATGCGGCACTGCAAGGCTGGGACATGGTGTGCCGCCATGGTCATGGGCCGATTGCCCTGCGTTATGGAGAGCCCTACCCCCACAAGCGCTCCATTCTGCCTTATGCGATTGCGCTGGACCCTATCGCCCGGGCAAGTGAAACGCTCGGCGCTCTTCTTTTCAGGCGAGGCGACGTCAGCGCCTCCACGACCACCATTCCGCTAATGGTCCGGGGAGAAGAAGATCTTTCGGACGACATGCAAGCCGTCGAACCGGACATGGCCACCATCTGGTCGCTCGTTTCGCGCATCGGTCTCGAGCAATCGGATGGGCTGCGGCGGGCAAATGCCATCAACCAGCCCCGCGGCGGCGTTGACGGCAAGCAACTTCTGGCCACGTTGAAGGATGCAGGTCTGATCCCCGCAAGCAACCGGACCGATCCGGAACTTGGGATCTTTCAGAGTGACACCGGGGAGCTTCTGCTGGACCTGAAGAAGCGTCGCCTCACGCTTTCCGGTGCGCGGAGCGAGGCGGCTGCTTTCCCCCGGCTGGATGACGCGATCGATCTGGGTGCGATCCGCATCAGTAGCAGTACAGCCGGCGCCCTGTTCGCGGCCTCCGTGCTGGATGGAGCTCCGTCGCTCTCCACATCGAAGCGCATGCTGCTGATCTTTGCCACGGACGCCCGCAACACCGCCATGCGCTTCCGCGACAAGGAGGAGAAAGTCATCGAGGATTTCGGCACACTGCCCGTGATGATCCGCAAAGGGGAGATCACGGTGGAGTGGAAGAAGCGCTCCGGCCAATGGAGGTTGTCGCCGGTCGGCATGGATGGCCTGATACATGCGGCAGTTGAGAGCGGTCGCGGACCGCTGCGCTTCACCCTCTCCAACGACACGCCGGAAGGACCGGTCACGTTTTTCTTGCTGG
>JAEYTV010000480.1 GCA_023433855.1 Pseudomonadota bacterium
TCCGCACCCTTGGCGACGCCCGGGACGTGGCGCAACTCTCAGACACGTCGATCTCGCTGCCAAATGGCCGCTTCGTCAAGCTTTCGCAACTCGGCACGATCACAGATACCTACGAAGAGCCAAAGTCGTTCGGACGGTTCAACGGCACACCGTCGGTGACCTTTGCCGTCTTCCGTTCCAAGGGCGCCAGCGAGGTCTCGGTTGCCGAGACCGTCGCCACAAGCCTCGAAGCGGTACGCAAGGCCCATCCGGACGTCGCGATCGACATGGTCGATGATGCCGTCTACTACACCTACGGAAACTACGAGGCCGCCCTCCACACGCTCACCGAAGGTGCAGTGCTGGCGATCATCGTGGTGCTGCTTTTCCTGCGGAACTGGCGAGCGACCATCATCGCAGCCGTGGCGCTGCCGCTTTCGGCAATCCCGACCTTCTGGATCATGGATCTCATGGGGTTCTCGCTGAACCTCGTGAGCTTCCTGGCGCTGACACTTGCGACCGGCATCCTGGTGGATGACGCGATCGTGGAGATCGAGAACATCGCCAGACACATCAAGATGGGCAAGACGCCCTATCGGGCTGCCCTCGAGGCGGCGGATGAGATCGGTCTCGCAGTCATCGCCACCAGTTTCACCATTATCGCTGTCTTCGTTCCGGTGTCGTTCATGCCGGGCATCCCGGGCCAGTATTTCATACAGTTCGGCCTGACCGTTGCCTTCTCGGTGTTCTTTTCGCTGATGGTGGCCCGGCTGATCACGCCTCTTATGGCAGCGTACTGGATGCGCGCCGAGGACGCGATCGATGACCATCATGACAACGACAGCCGCCTGATGAAGGGCTACACCCGGCTGGTGACGGGCACGACGCGCAAGTGGTACTGGCGCTACGCCACATTGTTGGCCGCGGTGGGCTTCCTTCTCGGCTCCATGGCGCTTCTCGCCCAGGTTCCGGGCAGCTTCCTGCCCCCCGAGGATGCGTCGCGCATCGTTCTTTCCGTCGAGCTCCCGCCCAATGCGACCCTTGAGGAGACAGATGCCACGACCGCGAAGATCTACGACGCAGTCAAGGGGGTGGAAGGCATCGAGAGCGTCTTCGTGCTGGGGGGCGCCTCGCCCAAGGGAGACCTTGAGCTGCGGCGCGCCACCGTCCGCATCATACTCGGCAATATCGAGCATTCGCTCGTCAAGACACTGTGGAACAAGGGCATCGGCTCCCTTCCCCTGATTGGTGACCTTCTCCCGAAGATGGAAGCGAAGGGCCGCACCAAGCCGCAATGGGATATCGAGCAGGAGATTCTGGCCAAGCTACAGTCGGTGCCGGATGTGCGCGTCTCCAAGCTCAACGATCGGGCTGAACGCGACCTTTCCTTCAACTTCCTCTCCTCCAACGAGGCAGAGCTGAACCAGGCGGTCAACCTGTTGGAATCGCGCCTGCGCGCCTCGCCTGTCCTGGCGAACGTCAGTTCCGAGGGTGCCCTGCCCCGCCCTGAGCTGCAGGTCCGACCCCGCATGGACGAGGCATCCCGTCTGGGCATCACCCCGCAGCAGATCTCCGAGACGCTGCGTGTGGCCACCATTGGCGACGTCGATGCCAACCTCGCCAAGATCTCGCTTGACGACCGGCAGATCCCGATCCGGGTGCAGGCGTCACTCGACATGCGCCGTGACCTTGCGGCCATTCGCTCCCTGAAGATAAAGACGGCGACGGGGGGAACCGTCCCGCTCTACAGCGTAGCCGACGTCGACTATTCCGAGGGACCGAGTTCGATCAGGCGCAATGACCGCAGCCGCGTGGTTTCGATCGGCTCGGACATCCCGTTCGGGACGGCGCTCGATACGGCGACCGCCGAGTTCAAGCGGATTGTCGACGAAACCGAGTTGCCGCCGTCGGTGCGGCTGGCCGAAAGCGGGGATGCCAAGATCCAGGCGGAGATGACGCAGACCTTCGGCAATGCCATGCTGCTCGGGCTGATGCTCGTCCTGGTCGTCCTGATCCTGCTCTTCAAGGACGTCATCCAGCCCTTCACCATTCTCTTTTCCCTGCCGCTGGCAATCGGGGGCGTGGCCGTTGCGCTGATCCTGACGCAAAACGCCATGTCCATGCCTGTTCTGATCGGTATCCTGATGTTGATGGGTATCGTAACCAAGAACGCCATCCTTCTCGTCGATTTCGCCATCGAGATGCGGCGTCACGGGATGGAGCGGGTTCATGCGATGGTGGAAGCCGGCCGCAAACGAGCCCGGCCGATCATCATGACCTCGATTGCGATGTCGGCCGGCATGCTGCCCTCGGCCCTTGGCGTGGGCGAAGGCGGTTCATTCCGCGCCCCCATGGCAATCGCGGTGATCGGCGGCATCATCGTGTCGACTGTGCTGTCGCTCCTCGTCGTTCCTTCCTTCTTCCTGATCATGGACGATCTGTCGCGGCTGCTCGGCAGGATCTTCGGTCCCATGGTGGGCAAGAAGGAAGAGGAAGAGGCAGGACTTTCACGCGAGGAACTCAGTCGGGAAGCTCGCCGAAACGCCGAGTCCATCGCCTCGCTGGAAGAGCGCCTCGGGCAAATGGAACGGCAGACCGGTGCGAACGACGATCGCGCTTCCGGCGCGCCGGCCGGCAGCAAGGTGCTGCGCCTGCCCCCGATGGCAGCTGAATAGAAGGGCCCTGCGAGTTCAAAAAAACGCCGGCCGTGCCGGCGTTAATTTTTGTGGCGGGCGACCTTCGCAAAACTTCCGCGAATTTGATCGACATCAAGAACAGCTTCCGCATAGCGGTTATCTTGGCCCGCATCGGACAGCGGCGACTGAGAACATGGAAGTGACGACCGGTATCATGAACGGGAAGATCAAGCTCGGCAATCGGGACGAGGCGGTCCTCATGAAGACGCCGTTCCTGGCCGGTTTCACCGGCAACGCGCTTGCCAGGATGCTGTCGAACATGAGCGTCGTCACTCTTGCGGCACAAAAGCCGATCTTTCGGGAAGGTGAGGAAGCAACCGCGTTTTATTGCGTGCTGAGCGGCTATGTGCGCCTGTACCGCATCAACCGCGACGGTCGCGAAGCTGACATCCGGGTCTGTTCGCCCGGCGAAACATTCGCCGAATGCCTGCTCTACGGCGGCACCGAATACCGTTACCATGCCCAGGCGGCGGAAGCGGCGACACTGGCCAGGTTCGAGATGCAGGCGGTGCGTGAACTTGCCGAGGAGGAGCCCGAGGTCTGCAAGGCCGTGATGAAGTCCCTGTCGCGGCATCTTCTTTCGACGATGGAATGTGTCGCCAACGACCGGCTTCATACGGCGCCCCAACGGGTGGCAAGTTATCTCCTATCCCGCTGTCCCGTCGACCGGGGACCGACTTCCATCCGGCTGCCGTTCAAGAAAAGTCTGCTCGCCGGCATGTTGGGCCTCGCTCCAGAGGCGCTGTCCCGGGCATTTTCCAGCCTCCGCAAGGCCGGCGTCACGGTCAGGGGCCGGGTTATCCAGATCGGCGACATCAACGAACTACGCAACATCTGAGACATGGCGCGGGGGAGCCGCCGGACCGCCTCCATCCGCGCCGCCAGGGCTCAGAGCCCGCCCTGTTCCTTCAGAAACCGCACGACATGCTCAACGCCTTCGCCGCGTTTCAGGTCGGTGAAGACATGTGGTTTGCGCTCGCGCATGCGCCGTGCATCCCGGTCCATCACGTCGACGTCGGCGCCGACGTAAGGAGCAAGGTCCTTCTTGTTGATGATCAGCAGGTCGGAACGGGTGATGCCCGGCCCGCCCTTGCGGGGGATCTCCTCGCCCTGGCAGGTGGAGATCACGTAG
>JAEYTV010000528.1 GCA_023433855.1 Pseudomonadota bacterium
GGCCACAACATGCCATTTTCAGCCCTTGGCGGAGGCCGATAAACGCCGAAGAAACGCCGAAATAATCCGTTTTTGAATGTTATGTATCCACGTTTTGGTTACTTGCGCACATTAATTGCCAGATTAAGTGCATACCCTTGTCCATATTTCAGGCAAGACGTTCCCCCGATAGGTAGCATCGGGACGAACGATGCCGGCACGAGTTCGTGGCCCGCGATTGTCGGAGCAGGCAACTACGAACGTCCTCAGAAAGAGCCCGCTTCATCATCCGGAAAAGCCGCTGCCCGGCGCGGCATGGCCGAAATCTTCGGAATTTCGCCCGGAACGTCTGCATTGGGCAGATCTCGTTGCGCTGATCCGCCTCCAAGAGGCTGGAGCGCATCGTCAGTGTCCAGGTGGACAGGGGTGATATTGAGCCCCGCCTCGAAGACGATCGAGGCAGCTCCTGGATCGGCGAAGAGTCTACTCGGCGCAAGGCGTGGTGTTGGCCGCCAAATTGCCGGTTCCACCCATGATCCAGAGATGGCGTACGAGTTGGGGAATGTGCCGCGTCGTCATCACCGCGAGCGCAACTCTTGGTCAACGGTGCCGGCGAGGATGGCGATCTCGCGGTCAGCCGCCATCACCTTCTCGATGACGGCGGCACGGGGCGTCTTCATGGCCAAAGCCTGGAGTAAGTGCGTCCCGGCGCTATCGGTGCCAAGGATCAACCGCATCAGTAGAACTCAAAGCCCATGGTGCGTGCATGATAGTAGAAGCCGCCATCCTGGACGATGAGGAATTCGGCGCGCGTATTGCCGTCATTGTGATGGCTGTGCTTGGCGGCAGGCGGCGTGATCAGGGTCGCCCAGGGAGACCAGTCGCATTTCTGGTCGGCAACCATGGAATAGGCCGGATCGCCGGCGACAACGAGCGTGATCGCAGCTGAATTGTGCTTGTGCGGCGGCTGCTCACTCTTCGGCTTCAGCGTGTTGAGCGAAAGCGTCATGGTCGGCGTGATGTTGCGCGCGGCTTGCGACTTTTCCGCCGAGAAGATCAGCGCATGACCGGAGGTCGATGCATTGGCGTTCGAACCGTAGACCACATCGAGCTGATACACGATCTCGTCGGCCGGGTAATGGACGAACTGGACGGCAGCATCCTTTCCGGTGACAGGAGAAGAGCTGTCAAACTTCAGCTGCGGATCGTTGCCAACCGCCCAGAAGACGCTGTCTTCGTGCGCGGTGATCTGCGACTCGACACCGCCCGGCAGCAGGAAGACATCGGCCTTGCCGAGCGAAGCATTTTCCTCACCGATAACGAGCTTGGCTTTACCCTTGATGACATACCAGATCGAAGCCGTGTTGATCAGCGTCGTGTCGAGCGTCTCACCGGCCTTGACCACCGCATAACGCGCCAGCATCAACGGCGTCGTTGCGGCAAAACCGCACTGCATCTTGTCGGACTGGTCGCAGATGATGAAGCCAGTCTTCTCCATCTTCATCGCCTGGGCCGGTTCGTCGCGGAAGATGTGGCCAGGAACAGGAGGAAGCTTGATGTTGAATGCATTGCCGGAATTGAAGTAACGGCTGCGCGCCTCCGCGGCATTGGCGGGGTTACGCGGCAGTTGAACCGGCATTTCGGCCATATCGTTGGCTGTGCTCATCATGCATCTCCCTGGTTGAACGAAAGACCCGCCTCTTGAAGCAGCAGGTCGAGAAGAACGGCGGCACCCGCCGCCACATGAGCAGGTTCGGCCCATTCCTCCGGATGGTGGCTGATGCCCCCCCGGCAGGGAATGAAGATCATGGCGCTGCGCGTTAAGAACGCCATCTGGCGCGCATCATGACCGGCAGCCGAAAGAACATCGAGCCAGGAATAGCCGTGGCGCGCAGCAGAGGCGCGGATCTGCGCCTTCAAGCCATCGTCGAACCAGTTCGACGGCGCATCGACCAGACGGCGAACATGGACCTCGCAAGAGCCCGCTTCGGCAAGCGCGACCTCTTCGAGCTTTACGCTATACGCATTGAGGACATCATTGTCGGGATGCCGCAGGTCGATACGGAACGTCACCTTGGCCGGAACAACCGAAGGTGCATTCGGCTCGACCACAACGCGCCCGATGGTGAATTTGACGACATCGTCATCCGCTACCGCCTCGTACATGGCGCTTGCCATGCGGGCGAAGGCGAGCACCGCGTCCCGGCGGCGCGCCATCGGCTCGGTGCCGGCATGGGCCTCGCGGCCGACAATGGTGATTTCGTAAGTCTTCTTGCCCTGGATCCCGGTGACGACGCCGATAACCGCCCCTTGCCTCTCCAGCACGTCCGCCTGCTCGATATGCGGCTCGATATAGGCGTGGATCGGGAAACCGAGCGGCTGGCGCGTCAAGTCCGGAAACGCGACATGCAAGACTTCAAGCGCCTCGCCGACGCTGATGCCACCGGCGTCGCGGACGGCCATGACCTCGTCAAGCGGGCGCAAGCCGGCAAACAGTTCGGAGCCCATCATGCCCGGGGCGAAGCGGCTTCCCTCTTCGTTCATCCAGCCAACGACGACGATCGATCGCTCCGGCCTCAGGCCGGCTTCAATGATAGCAGCAACGGCCTCCAGCGCTGCAAGCGTTCCAAAGGCGCCGTCAAAGAGACCGCCGGTCGGCTGGCTGTCGATGTGACTGCCTGCAACAACCGGCGCAAGGTGAGGACGTGCACCCTTGAGGGTCAGGAAAAGATTGCCGGCGGCATCGGTGGAAGGCTCGAGGCCGGAATCGGCGCCCCAGGCGATGATGCGCCGCCAAGCCAGGATTTCCTCCGCCGACAACGCTTGGCGGTTGACGCCGCCGCCAGCGAGCGCGCCGTCCTCGCCGAGCGCCATCAGGCGCGACCAGAGCCTCTCGGAAGAAATTACCGGCCGGGCCATTATGCTTACTCCGTCCGCATGACCTGACCGGGATCTGCGCGCGGATCACGCACTTTCCACGCCCCCTGCTCCACCTGGGCGATGAAGTCGGAGACCAGCGAATTGAACAGCGCCGGCTCTTCGAGGTTCAGCGTGTGGCCGGTCTTGGGCAAGATCGCGAGACCCGCAGCGGGGATCATCTTCTTCAGATAGATCGACGGTTGCAGGCAGTGATCGTCCTCGTCGCCGGTCATCACCAAGGTCGGCACCGTCAGCGCCCTCAGCTGCTCCTCAAGGTCCCAGAAGGACGGCCGGCGGCACTGTACGCCACGCATGGTATTGGCCGCGCCAACCGCCGAATGATGTGACAACCGCTCCGCAAAGGCTGCCCAGCCACGCGGGTCCTTGTTCTGGAACTGCACCCGGCTGGCGCCGAGCGAATAGATCTTGGAGAAGCCTGCCGGATCCTTCTCGAAATTCTCCGCGACCTTCAGAGAGGTGTTGCGGAAATAGTCGGCGGTTTCCCGTTCCGTGCCATAGCCGGCCCCGGCAACGGTCAGAGAAAGAGCGCGCTCGGGCGTGCGCAGACCCACATGCAGGGTCGCGAAACCACCCATGGAAAGGCCGACGATGTGAGCCTTCTCGATGCCCAGCGCGTCGAGCACGGCAACCGCATCGTCAGCCGCGATCGCCTGCGAGTACATTTCAATATCGGCAGGGATATCGGACGGAGCATAGCCGCGTGCCGCATAGGTGATGCAACGATGGCGACGGGCAAAGAAGCTCATCTGCGGTTCCCAGGCGTCGTAGTTTCCACCGAACTCGTGGATGAACAGGATCGGCGTGCCGTCCTCTCCAGCCGTTTCGAAGTAGAGCTTCGTTCCATCCTTGGCGGTCGCGTACATGATGAGCCTCTTTTGCTTCGTCTGATCGGTTCGTTGCCGGCCCTTAGAAAAGGGCCGGTACGTCGTTGAGGGTACGCGCCGTCTCGATGTAGCGCGGCAGGCCTTCGCAGAAACGCTCGGCCCATTGCGTCGGCACCGAGGTCGATACCTTGATGAATCGGTCGCCGAAGGCTGCGGTGTGGTAGCGGCCCTGACGGATCATCACGCCCTCGCGGCGGGCGGCCTCGACGATCGCTTCCGGCGAAACGCCTGTCGATGCCGTCTCAAGCACCAGGAAATTACCGTGCGACACCGGGATCGGCACGGAAAGGCCGGCAGCCTTGCCTGCCTCGACGATCACCGCCTTGTTGGCGCTGTCAACGTGACGCACGTCCTTCATCCATTCCGTCTTGACGGAAAGGCCGGCCATTGCCGCGCGCTGGGCCACGACCGACGCGCCGAGAACGGAGGTGGAAGCGGCACCGAATTCATCAACAAGCTTCGGTTCTGCGACGAGCGCGCCAATCCGCATGCCGGCAAGGCCAAGCCACTTGGAGAAGCTGAGTGAAACCACCGTGCCTTCGGGCGCGACCTGCAGGACCGGCGTATGGCCGTCGGCAAAATCGCGATAGGTGCAATCGTGGATCATCAGCGCCCCGACCGAACGGGCGATTTCGGCGAACGCCTCGATCTCCTCGCGCTCATAGCGAATGCCGAGCGGATTGTTCGGGTCGACGATGTAGATGATCGCGCAGCGTTCATCGACATTCGCGCGAAGCGCGTCCGGAGTCAGCTTGTAGTTCACGGAAGCATCGTAGATCGGGATCTGGATGACTTCGGCACCGGCCTGTTCGGCAAACATGCAGGGCCACTTCCAGGTCGGGTCCGTGGTGACCAGGGTGGTGCCCGGCTTGGTGCGCGCCTTGCAGATCATGGCGAGCGCATTCACGCCGCCCTCAGTGACCAAGGCTTCCGCGCCCGTTCCGGCAACGCCAAGATCGGCAACGATGGCGCTGCGCAGGGCTTCGAAACCCATCGGCGGCGCGTAGGCATTGAACTCGCCAGCTTCGACCGAGCGGATCATTGCTTGCGTGACCGCCGGATGGGCGGGCACATGGTTGGTGTTCTGTCCCATCCACGCCAGATCCGGCGTCGAGAACAGATCGTCGAAATAGCGGTTGCGGGTGCGAGCGTCAGCCATGGATCAGATCACCGAACCACGTGCCGCAATGCCGCCGTCGATGGTGACGATGGTACCGCTGATGTAACCGGCCTTCGGCGAAGCAAGGAAGGCGCAGAGGTCCGCCACTTCCTCGGCTGTCGCCGGACGCTTGCCCGGATACTTGTCGTACAGCTCTTCCCAGCGGCTTTCGTCGCCGAGCATGTCGATTGCCTTGCGCTTCATGATCTTGAACATGCGCGGCGTGTCGACCGGACCCGGATTGACGCCGACCACGCGGATGCCTTCATCCATGCTGCGGCCGCCGAGCGCCTTGGTGAAGCTCATCAGCGAAGCGTTGCCGGTGGAGCCTGCGAAATAGGCGGCATCCCAGTTCTCGCCGGAATTGCCGATGACGTTGATGATGACGCCACCCTTGCCCTTGCGGCGGTTCCAGAACTCGCGGGACAGCGAGATGTAGCCGAAGACCTTGAGATCGAAACCGCGGCGGATGGCTTCATCCGAAACGTCCTCGATCGAACCGGCAGGAATGTCGCCCGCATTGTTCATCAGGATATCGTAATCGCCGCAGGCCTTGTCGAGCGCGACCATTGCCCCCGGGACACCGAGATCGGCCTCATGCACGGTCACGTTGACCGGGTACTGGGCCAATTCCTTCTTCAGCTCCTCCATCGCCGCACCGTTGCGGGCCGCGAGATGAAGATGACATCCTTCGGCCGCCAGCACTTTCGCGATTGCATGACCGATGCCCTGTGAAGCTCCAGTGATCAGAGCCGTCTTTCCAGCAAGATTCAGTTCCACCTGCGTCTCCTTATGAATACATAATTCAGTATCTTGGATACGCTGATTTTTGACTGTGTCCACTTACTTTTCAGCTTCCTTGTCATTTTTTTCTGGATGGAAGCCGAACTTGAGATGATTATTCTATCATCGCCTAAATGGAGAGCGGCCGCGACAGGCATCTGCTCCCTTTTTCGCCAACGACGCAAAGCTTCCCAGTATGGGACTTGCGTATGCATAAATGAGGTTAGAAGAATACGAAGCGGCGTTGGCGGCTCTGCCTGGCGGTGTACTTTTGGGGAACCAGGTACAGATAGGATGGTTATGACCAGACCGTCACAGAGGAGTGATCCCCATGCCCCGTGCGGACGAACCTGCTTAGACCGCTACAAATGGGATCAACGTGCAGAACCGTATCCTCTCCTCAACGACCAGGAGAGATTCATGCAACCGGTGCTTGCCTTCAAGACATCCGTCACGCACGCCAGTTCAGGATGTTCCCATGCAAGGTCATATCATACGGAGTTTTACGCCGAACTGGTTCGCAACAACGATGGGCACCGGCATCCTCTCCGTGGCCCTTGCACAGTTTCCGGGCCATCCATTGCTGTTTGCAGTCGGTGAAGGTCTCTGGCTGTTCAACATCCTTCTTTTCGCCACCTGCACGGCCCTCTATTCCGCTCGCTGGGTGCTCTATCTCCATGAGGCAAGCCGAGTGTTTTACCATTCGGTCGTGTCGATGTTTTTTGGCTGCATCCCGATGGGGCTGGCCACGATCATCAATGGCTTTCTGATCTATGGCATCCCCCATATCGGAGACACGGCGGTTGCGATCGCAACAACGCTCTGGTGGATCGACGTCACCATGTCGCTGGCCTGCGGTCTCGCCATCCCGTTCATGATGTTCACGCGCCAATCGCACTCGATCGACCAGATGACGGCAGTCTGGCTGCTGCCAATCGTCGCTAGCGAGGTGGCGGCGGTGAGTGGTGGTCTGCTCCTGCCCCACATCACCGATGCTGAGATGCAGTTGACGGTGCTGATGACCAGCCTGGTTCTGTGGGCCTGCTCGGTCCCGCTTGCCATGAGTGTCCTCGTCATCCTTTTCTTGCGCATGGCGGTCCACAAGCTTCCGCATGTCAGCATGGCTGCCTCGAGCTGGTTGGCGCTTGGTCCGATCGGAACCGGCGCTCTCGGCCTTCTCGTGATGAGCCAGACCGGGCCTGCGGTCCTGTCGGCGAATGGATTGGCTGCCGTCGCGCCCGCCTTCGGTGGCGCGAGCTTCCTCGGTGCGATCCTCGTTTGGGCCTACGGCATCTGGTGGCTGGCCACCGCCATCCTGATTACCCTGCGCTACCTCCGCGAGGGCGTGCCCTTCAACATCGGCTGGTGGGGCTATACCTTCCCGCTCGGCGTGTTTGCGGTCGCCACACTTCGTCTGTCGAGGGTGGTGCCAATGCCGTCCATCGCGGTCTTCGGCGCGGTCCTCGTAACGGCCCTTGCCTGCATGTGGCTGCTGGTTGCAGCCAAGACGATCAAGGGTACCCTCGACCGCTCGCTCTTTGTCGCGCCCTGCCTCGACCCTGACTGAATATCAAGTACCCGGCATCCGCCGGTGCCTGCCTGTTTCACATAACCGGACGGGAAAAGACAAGACGTTTCGTATGCTGACCCCGATCGTCGGTAGCTTGGCTGTGGCCCATCCAGCGTCGGCCAAGACTGAAACATGCGACGATCCCGCCCGTTTCGCGATGAGCGAAGCGCCACAATGATTGTGGAAAAGCTGCAAAGCAGCATCGACAGGTTCGTATACTCCAAAACGGTCTATTGAATGCAGGTCTGGAAGAAACGTATATAAAGACTACAAAGTACGCCAGACGAAACGCTGGCAACAATAGGAGTCTTCGATTTGGAACAGGATGATGCCCCAAGCCCGGCCAATTCAACGGGGCGTCCGCCGACCCGATCCGGCGAATTGCGCGATCAGCTGGAGCAGATGATACTCGACGGCCGTCTGGCGCCCGGCGAACGACTGGACGAGATGGAACTCGCCCGTCGCTTCGGGATTTCTCGCACGCCGGTCCGCGAAGCGATCAAGTCGCTGCTCGCGATCGGCCTGATCGAGACCCGCGGCCGCCAGGGCACCCATGTCGCGCTTCTGTCCATCCCGGCTCTGATCGAGATGTTCGACGTGATGTCGGCGCTGGAAGGGCTTTGTGCCCGTCTTGCCGCCCGCCGCGCCCTTCCTTCCCAACGTGCCGCCATGCGCGCGGTCCACGAGGAGTTGGTCAAGGCCTCCGAAGCGGGCGACCCGGTCGCCTTCTACAAAGTGAACCAAAAATTCCATGACCTGCTCTACGAATCGGCCCATACGCATTTCATAGCCGACCAGGCGCTGCAACTTCGTCGCCGCATCGGCGCCTACCGCATGCGCGCCACCTACCAGCCTGGTCGGATGCTGAGCACCTTGAGCGAGCACGTCCGGATCATGGACGCTATCGATGCAGGCGACCCCGAAGCCGCCCAGAAGGCTGCCAGCGATCACGTCCAGCTGCTCGGCGATCAGTTGACCGATTTCATCTCGTCTCTGCCCGCGCAGATGGCCCGGACCCACTGAGCCCCGTCGCTACCGCAGTCCTCCCGATTCGGAATCCCTTGTGGCACCGCGTTTGGAGCGCCCCCCGCGGTGACAGGCCAGCCATGAGGAGAGCCATGACCAATCCGAAAATTCGTCGCCCGGTGATCGTCAACCATCTCAGCCCGGAAGTCGCTGCCGCCTTGGCCAGCCATGCATCGAAACCGGAAGTGATCAACGACTTGCAGTCTACTCAGCCGTGGAAGCTGCCGGAAGGCGCCGATGTCCTGGTGACCGCCACGTTGGCGGGCTGGAAAGAAACGCCGGCTGACTGGCGCGCACCTAACAGTCTGAAATGGGT
>JAEYTV010000547.1 GCA_023433855.1 Pseudomonadota bacterium
GTCCTTGTGATTATGGCCGCCATCATCTTCTTTGATGTAGCGCGCTTGAAGGGCGTTGCGGGGTACTCGCAGGTCGGACCGGCAACCATCCCCGAATGGATTTCCTTTGGGCTGGTCGGCTTGGCGATCTGGACCGCCATCGAGGCTTTCCGCGGCGACTTCCCGGAACGGGAGCGTCAGGATCTCGGGCCTGTCGTCTGGATCGTGGCGGGTCTGGCGGCACAGATGCTGCTCCTCAGGATTGCGGGTTTTTCCATTGCGACAGGCGTCCTGTTCGCGCTGGTCGCGGCCGGGTTCGGAAGGCGCAAGCTCTGGATCACCCTGCCGGTCGGGATTGCGCTGTGTCTCGCCATCTACCTGATCTTCGCCGGTCTTCTCCAGTTATCACTTCCGGCGGGACCACTGGAACATCTGTTCCTTTGATCAAGACGCCTCGAAAGTCTGCTCATGAGTACGTTTGAATTCCTCCTGCAAGGTCTGGTTTCGGCGATGGCGCCGATCAACCTTCTTTATGCCTTCATCGGCGTAACGCTCGGCACGGCGGTCGGGGTTCTCCCCGGTATCGGCCCCGCGCTCACGGTCGCCCTCCTGCTGCCCGTGACCTACCGGCTCGACCCGACAGGCTCGTTGATCATGTTCGCCGGCATCTACTACGGCGGCATGTACGGCGGGTCGACAACGTCCATCCTCCTGAACACCCCGGGGGAGAGCGCATCGATCGTGACGGCGCTCGAAGGCAACAAGATGGCGCGGGCCGGACGGGGAGGACCTGCATTGGCCACTGCGGCTATCGGCTCGTTCGTGGCCGGTCTGATCGCGACACTCCTGCTTGCCTTCATCGCGCCCTATGTCGTGCAGCTGGCATTGAAGTTCGGGCCTCGCGAATATTTTGCCCTGATGGTCCTCGCGTTCATCACGGTATCATCCGCTTTCGGTGATTCCGCGTTGCGCGGACTGACATCCCTGTTCGTCGGACTTGCATTCTCCGTCGTCGGCATCGACCAGTTGACCGGCCAGAACCGGTTGTCCTTCGGCGTTCCCGATCTTCTGGACGGGATCGAGGTCACGACGATGGCAGTCGCCATGTTTGCGATCGGCGAGACGCTCTTCATTGCCGCCCAGGGAGACCGCGGTCCGGCCACTGTGCAGGCTGTCAAGGGGTCGGTCTGGATGAACGCAGCGGACTGGGCGCGCTCGTGGAAGGCGTGGCTGCGCGGCACCGTTATCGGCTTTCCGATCGGTGCCATGCCGGCTGGAGGTGCAGAGATCGGCACCTTCCTTTCCTACGCAGCGGAGAAGCGCCTGACAAAGCATCCGGAAGAATTCGGCAATGGCGCCATCGAAGGCGTGGCCGGCCCCGAGGCCGCGGACAATGCCTCGGCGGCGGGGACCCTGGTGCCGCTGCTCACACTCGGCCTGCCAACCACAGCAACAGCGGCAATCATGCTTGCAGGCTTTCAGCAATACGGCCTGCAGCCCGGCCCGCTGCTGTTTGCCACAAATCCGCAGCTCGTCTGGGGACTGATCGCGTCACTGCTGATCGCCAACGCCATGTTGCTCATCCTTAACCTGCCATTGGTTGGATTGTGGGTGAAGCTGCTGACAATCCCGAAGCCGTGGCTCTATGCCGGCATCCTGGTGTTCGCGACGCTCGGCACGATCGGCGCAAACCCATCTGTCTTCGAGCTCGGAATGCTGCTGACCTTCGGACTGCTGGGTTATGTCATGCGCGTGTTCGGCTACCCGATTGCCCCCGTCGTCGTCGGCCTGATTCTCGGGCCTCTCGCCGAGCAGCAGTTGCGGCGGGCGCTGGCGATCAGCCAAGGCGACGTCACTTACCTCGTCACGTCACCCATCGCTGCGGGCCTGCTGATCGTAGCAGCGCTCGCCTTCATCGTTCCGCTGATCCTGCGAATGCGCGGGCGAGGACAGGTGCTCTCGCAGATGGCGGCGAACGAAGACTGAGTTAGTCCTCCCAGGACGAGGGGGTGCGGCTTCGGTCGCGCCCCCGTTTGACCCTAGGGTCCGAAAACCGACCAACCGGTCCGATGCGCCAGCATCTCCAGCGCCAGCGAACCCAGCAGGGAATTGCCGTGGTGATTGAGGCCGGGTGACCAAACGGCGATCGAAGCCTTGCCGGGGGCAACCGCCAGGATACCACCACCCACTCCACTCTTGCCGGGTAGACCGACGCGATAAGCGAAGTCACCCGAGCCGTCGTAATGGCCGCAGGTCAGCATCAGGGCATTGATGCGCCGGGCGCGCTGCCTCGAGACGACCGTATGGCCGGTCAGCGGGTTGCGACCTGCCGCAGCAAGAAAAAGCCCCGAACGGGCGAGTTGGGCGCAGGTCATCGAGAGTGCGCAGTGATGGAAGTAGACACCCAGGACATGCTCAACGGGGTGATCCAGCTTGCCAAAGGAACGCATGAAGTTGGCGAGCGCGAAATTCCGATAGCCGGTTGCTGCCTCTGATTTGGCCACTTCCGGGTCGATAGCGATGCTATCATCATCCGCCAGATATCGGACGAAGCGGACGATCTCGCCGATCGCCTCCCGAGGCGTATGACCGGCCAGGACCAGATCGCTGATGGCGATGGCCCCGGCGTTGATGAAGGGATTGCGGGGTTTGCCCTCCTCGTGCTCAAGCTGAACGATAGAGTTGAAGGCTGAGCCGGAAGGCTCGCGACCGACCCTGTTCCAGGTGGTCTCTCCATGCTTGCCCAGCGCCAGAGTGAGCGTGAACACCTTGGAGACGCTCTGGATCGAAAACGGCAGATCGGCATCACCAGCCTTGAACACTGAGCCATCCACCGTGATGACCGCAATGCCAAATCTCCTCGGATCGACATGGGCAAGCTGGGGGATGTAGTCGGCAACCTTGCCTTCGCCCAGCCGGGGTTCCAGCTTCACATGGATCTCGTCGACGATCGCCTGGAGATCTTTCATCTTTCTCTCTGCTCCGACTAGATGCCGAGATACCTGTCCCGGATGTCGTCGGTCAAGCCGGCCGTCATGCCACTCCACACGCTCCTTCCGTTCTCCACAATGACACAGCGGTCGGCGACTGGCAGCAGTTCCGACAGCGTCTTGTCGACCACCAGGATCGAGAGCCCCTCGGCCTTCAGCTTGCGGATCGCCGCCCAGATGTCCTGACGAATGACCGGCGCGAGCCCCTCCGTCGCCTCGTCGAGGATAAGGAGGCGCGGATTGGTCATCAGCGCACGGCCGATTGCCAGCATCTGCTGCTCGCCACCGGAGAGGGACCGCGCCATCTGCGCGTGACGCTCGGCAAGACGGGGGAAGAGGCCGTTGACGCGCTCGAGGCTCCAGGCCCCGGGACGTGCGGCAGCAATCAGATTTTCATGCACCGTGAGGTTCGGAAAGCACCGCCGCCCCTCCGGCACAAGCCCGATGCCGAGCTTGGCGACGCGATGCGACGGCTTGCCCCTGAGGTCGGTTCCCGCAAGTCGGACGGATCCGGCACGCGGCGGGTTGAGGTTGCAGATCGCACGGATCGTCGTCGTCTTGCCCATGCCATTTCGTCCCATGAGGGCGACGGCTTGACCTTCCTCGACCGTGAGATCCACTCCGAAGAGCGCCTGGCTCGCGCCATACGAGGCTTCGATCCCGGAAACATCGAGCAGCATCAGGCATGGTCTCCCAGATAGGCGGAACGCACGGCCGGGTCCCGGCGGATCTCCTCCACAGTGCCTGTGGCGATGACCCGACCGTAAACCAGCACCGAAATCCGATCCGCCAGCGCGAAGACGGCATCCATATCGTGCTCGACGAGCAGAATCGGCGCTTCCTGCCGGAGGCCATGGAGAAAGCCGGTCAAGGCCTTCGACCCTTCCGGGCCCATTCCGGCCATCGGTTCGTCGAGCAGGAAGGCCTTGGAATTGAGTGCCAGCGCAATTGCGATCTCGAGCTGCCGGCGCTCGCCGTGCGAGAGTTCCGCGGCCGGAATGCGAGCCCTGTCCTGAAGGCCGACGCGCTCCAGCATGGCCATGGACCGGTCGATCAGCGAGGCATCGCGCATAACCGGCTTGAAGAAGCGGAAGCTCGAGCCCTGCTGTGCCTGCACCGCCAGCATGACGTTGCGCAGCGCCGAGAATTCCGGCACCAGCGAGGACACCTGAAAAGTGCGGCCCAGACCCAGTCGCGACCGCTCCGCGACACTGAGATGACCGATGTCGTGGCCGGCAAAACGAATGCTTCCGGAATCCTGCCTGAGCGTTCCGCAGATCTGGTGGATCAGCGTCGACTTGCCGGCGCCATTCGGCCCGATCAGCGCATGGATTTCGCCGGGCCTGAGGTCGAGCGAGACATGGTCCGTCGCGCGCAACGCGCCGAAGCTCTTGACCAGTTCGGAAAGTTGAAGGACCGGCTCAGCCATGACGCGCCTTTCCGGCCAATAGCCCAAGAAGCCCGCCGCGTGCGAACAGCACGGTGCCGAGCAGGATCAGGCCAAGGAAGAACTGCCAGCGCTCCGTCAAGCCGCCGAGGACATATTCGAAGATCACGAAGAGTGCGGCACCCGCGAGAGGCCCGAACAACCGTCCGGTGCCACCGAGGATGATCAGCACGATGAGTTCGCCCGACATGTGCCAGGACAACATTGAGGGGCTGACGAAGCGGTTGAGATCGGCAAAAAGCGCGCCCGCCAAACCGGTCATCGCCGCGGAAATCGCAAAGGCGGTGAGGCGGATGCGGTAGGGCGTGATGCCGACGGTCGCGACGCGCACCTCGTTCTGGCGCGCCGCCTGTAGGGCAGCGCCGAAGCGGGATCCGCGTATCAGCACGAAAAGGCAGAGTGCGACGAGCAGCACCCCGTAACAGATCAGGAAGAAGCTCACCGGCTTCATCGTGTTGACGCCGGGAAACTGGCTGCGCACCAGGATCGACAGGCCGTCCTCGCCGCCATAGGCCGGCCAGGAGATCGCGAAATAGTAGACCATCTGCGCAAAGGCCAGCGTGATCATGATGAAATAGACGCCGGAAGTCCGGAGACTGATCAGGCCGATCAGAAGCCCCACACCCCCCGCGACGAGCATGGCCACCAGCCAGATCAGCGGCATCTGGTTGGTGCCGGACAGACCGAACAGGAGCGGCTCCCCCGAAAAGGCGTGGGTAGCGAGGATGCCGGCAGCATAGCCGCCGATTCCGAAGAAGGCCGCATGACCGAAGGACACCAGGCCGCCAAGCCCGAGAGCGAGATTGAGGCCGGTCGCCGCCAGCGCGAGGATCGCGACGCGGGTCGCGAGGGTGACGTAGAATGGTTGGCCAAAGGCGCTGGCCAGGAGCGGCACCGCAAGCAGCAGCGCAGCCAGGATGAGGTTGACGAGAGTTTCCCGGGTCAGCATCGCAGCCTCACGCGTGGGCTGCGGGGAAGAGCCCGCGCGGCTTCATCGCCAGGATGAGAGCCATCATGACGTAGATGAGCATGGATGCCGCGGCACCGCCGATCAGTCCGGCCTGTGAGGGCGGCACGAACAATGCCAGCATCTGCGGCAGCAGGAAGCGGCCCATGGTGTCGACGACGCCGACCAGCAGCGCGCCAAGGAGCGCCCCCTTGATGGAGCCGATGCCGCCGATGACGATGACCACGAAGGCGAGGATGAGGACGGGCTCGCCCATGCCGACCTGCACCGATTGCAGTGCGCCGACCATGGCCCCCGCGAGGCCCGCAAGAGCTGCGCCGAGCGCGAAGACGACCGTGTAGAGGGTGCGGATGTCCACGCCGAGCGCGCCGATCATTTCGCGGTCGCTTTCTCCGGCACGGATGCGCATGCCGAGGCGCGTCTTGCCGATCAAGAGATAGAGGCCGAGCGCCACCAATGCTCCAGCAGCTATGATTGCAAGCCGATAGACCGGGTATTGCGTACCACCAGGCAACGCCACGGCGCCTTGCAGAAGTGGCGGGATATCGAGATAGAGCGGAAAGGAGCCGAACAGCCAGCGCGTGCCCTCGGAGAATATAAGGATGAGCGCGAAGGTCGCCAGCACCTGGTCGAGGTGGTCGCGGTCGTAGAGCCTGCGGATGACCAGAAGCTCGACGATCGCCCCGGCCGCCGCCGCGCATGCGAGGCTGGCGACGAGACCGATCCAGAAGGAACCGGTCGCCGATGCCACCGCGGCACAGGCGAAGGCACCTACCATGTAGAGCGAACCGTGAGCGAGATTGATGAGGCCCATGACGCCGAAGATCAGCGTCAGCCCGGCGGCCATGAGAAACAACATGACGCCGAGCTGGAGGCCATTGAGCAACTGCTCAAGAGCAAGTGCGAGAGTCACCAGCCGACCTTACATCTTGCAGTCTTTGGCGTAGGCATCACCGTGATCGTCGAAGATCTTCTCGACCGTCTTGTTCGTGAGCACGCCGTCCGCATCTTTCACCACTTCCGTCAGGTAGATGTCCTGGATCGGATGCTGGTTGGTGTTGAACTTGAAGTCGCCGCGCGGCGAGCGGATATCGGCCTTCAACAGCTCTGCCCGAAACGCCTCCGTGTCCTTGACGTCCGCCTTTGCGGCAGCCGACAGGATCAACTGAGCCGCATCATAAGCCTGCACCGCGTAGATCGAGGGCAGGCGGCCGTATTCTGCCTTGAAGTCAGCCAGGAACTTCTTGCTGACCTCGGTGTCGAAGTCGGGAGCCCACTGGCCGGAAGCCTTGGCGCCGAGTGCCGCATCCCCGATTGCCGGCAGAACGTCCTGGCTGAAGGAAAAGCCGGGGCCCATGACCGGAATATCAACCCCGGACTGCGCATATTGCTTCATGAAGGCGATCCCCATGCCGCCCGGAAGGAAAACGAAAACCCCATCGGCTCCCGAAGCGCGTATCTGGGCGATCTCGGCGGCATAGTCGGTCTGACCAACCTGGGTATACACTTCCGAGGCGAGCTCGCCCTTGTAGTAGCGCTTGAAGCCGGTCAGGGAGTCCTTCCCGGCCGGGTAGTTCGGCGCCATGATGAAGACCTTCTTATAGTCCTTATTGGCGTACTCGCCCATGGCTTCGTGCAGATTGTCGTTCTGATATGCCGCATTGAAGTAGAGCGGATTGCAGTTCGCCCCTGCAAGAGCCGCCGGGGCTGCATTCGTCGAGACGTAGATCTTTCCCTGGGCCACGGCACTCGGCGCAACAGCCATCAGCAGGTTCGACCAGACGATGCCCGTGAGAATATCGACCTGATCGCTCTGGATCATCTTATCCGCGATCTGCACGGCCAGTTCAGGCTTCTGTCCGTCGTCTTCGGTGACAACCTCGATATCACCCTTGCCGGCTTGCTTGATCGCCAACATGAAGCCGTCGCGAGTATCCACTCCAAGCCCGGCCCCGCCGCCGGACAGTGTGGTGATCAGGCCGATCTTCACCGGCTCGGCGAGAGCGAGGCTGGAGACGCTCATGCCGAACGCCAGCGTGGCCACAGAAACCAGATTTTTCATCCTTAAACTCCCATTTGTTTTTATTGTCCCACCCCAAGCCCAGACCCCTGGATCTGACAGCCAGATTCCGTTCGCCTTCAAAGCGATCGATGTTGTCGATACCTTCCATACTTGCAAAAGAACGTCCACTGCCGAAGCCGTACGAACCACAATTTCCCGATCCGGCGGCCGCCGTCAGGCCGCCCCCGCCTGCTTCAACCTGAACCGCTGGATCTTGCCTGATTCCGTCTTAGGCAAGGCATCCGTGAAGACGATCGACCGCGGATACTTGTAGGGTGCGATTACCTTCTTAACATAGTCCTGCAGGAGCTTCGCCAGGGCATCGCAGGCGGCTTCACTGTCAGTCAGCACCACATGCGCCTCGACGATATGGCCGCGTTCGGCATCCGGCACGCCGATGACGGCGCATTCCGCGACCGCCTCGTGCTTGAGCAGCGCCGCCTCCACTTCAGGACCGGCGATGTTGTAGCCGGCGGAAATGATCATGTCGTCGGAGCGAGCGGCAAAGTGGAAATAACCCGCCTGATCCCGGATGAAGGAATCACCGGTAAGGTTCCAGCCGTCGCGAACATAGTCCGTCTGGCGATGATCGGCGAGATAGCGGCAACCAATGGGGCCTCTGACGGCGAGCTTGCCCACCGTACCCGCAGGCACCTCTCGCATGTCGTCATCCACGACGATGGCCTCGTACCCGTTCAAAGGCTTACCCGTGCAGGCAGGCTTGGAGTCGTCGAGCCGGTTGGAGATGAAGATATGCAGCATCTCGGTCGAGCCAATCCCATCGATAATCGGCTTGCCGGTCTTCTGTACCCATTGGTCATAGACGGGCGCCGGCAGGGTTTCGCCCGCGGAAACGGCCACGCGAAGAGAGGAAAGATCGGCACCCTCGTCCATGGCCGAAAGCATGGCCCGGTAGGCCGTGGGCGCCGTGAAACATATCGTCGCCTTGTAGGTCTCGATGATCTCGATCATCTTTGCGGGAGTCGCCTGTTCCAACAGGGTTGCAGCCGCGCCGAAGCGCAGCGGAAAAACGGCAAGCCCTCCGAGGCCGAACGTAAACGCCAGCGGCGGAGAGCCGACGAAAACATCGTCAGGAGTGACGTCCAGTACTTCCTTGGCATAGGCGTCGGCGATGATCAGGATATCCCGGTGGAAGTGCATGGTCGCCTTCGGCACGCCGGTGGATCCGGAGGTGAAGCCGAGCAGAGCAACATCGTCGCGGCCGGTCTTCACCGCCTCGAACTTCACCGGCTTGTCGAGCGCCGCCCTGTCGAGTTCGGCATCGTGATTGGCCGTGCCGTCGAAGCCGACCACCTGCTTCAGAAAGTTGCTGTCCTTCGCCACCGCGACAAGTTCGTCCATCAGGCGCGTGTCGCACAGCGCCATGGAGACTTCCGCCTTGTCGACGACCTTGGCGAGTTCCCCTGCCCGCAGCATTGGCATGGTGTTGACGACCACCGCGCCGGCCTTTGTCGCAGCCAGCCAACAGGCCACCATCGCCGGATTGTTGGCGGAGCGGATCAAAACCCGGTTGCCGGGCTTCAATCCATAATCCTCGGTCAGCGCCCGGGCGATGCGGTTCGTCCAGTCCGAGAGTTCCTTGTAGGTGCGGCGGCGGCCGTTGCCAATCAGCGCCGTGTGGTCTCCGAAGCCGCGCTCGACCATCCGATCCGTCAGTTCGACGCCGGCATTCAGCCATTCCGGATAATCGAAGCCATCGAGAAGAAGCTCCGGCCATTGATCCGCCGGCGGAAGATGCTCGCGCGCAAACGTATCCAGATGGCCTGTCGGTCCCAGTTTCATCTTCGAGTTCCCAGCGTTCTCTTTGCCAGCCATCCGAAGTTTGAACGGACTGGCGGCGGGGCATTTTTGCCTTTTGCCCAGAAAAGCACTGCTCCCACTCGCTGGCAAGAGAGAAATTTTAAGTTTGTAATAATTTTGGATCGGCGCCTGTTCGACCTTCCTCTGCAAGCCGCTGGATGCAACTATGCGCAAAGTTTCGACAATGCCGAGGACCACATGCGATACCGGATTTCAGATTGGGACGATGCCTATGCCAACGGGCCGAACATTCCGGGCGGCGACCGCTGGCCCGGCCTCTGGGTCGATCCGGCACGGGAATACCGCCAGGCCCTTCATGAAGCCGGCCATGCGCAACTCGACATTCGCTATGGCGACGGCGAGCGCAACCGCATGGATCTTTTTTTGCCGGCAACCGAGCCGGCGGGGCTGGTCGTCTTCGTCCACGGCGGCTTCTGGCTGAGGCTCGACAAGTCCTATTGGTCGCATCTTGCCCGCGGCGCTGTCGACAAGGGGTTTGCAGTGGCAATCCCATCATACACATTGTGCCCCACGAGCCGGATCTCAGGGATAACGACAGAAATCGGAGCTGCAGTGCAAAAAGCAGCAGAAATCATCGAGGGCACCATACGGCTGGTGGGCCATTCGGCGGGGGGGCAACTGGTGACGAGGATGATCTGCGGTACATCTCCTCTTCCCCCATCCGTTCGAGACCGTATTGTTCACACGGTCTCGGTGTCCGGTCTGCACGACCTGCGGCCGCTGATGAACACAGCCATGAACAGCCAGCTGAACATCGACTATCAGGAGGCATACCGGGAAAGCCCGGCACTTCTCGAGCCGATGCCGGGGGCGCGTCTGACGTGCTGGGTGGGTGCGGCGGAGCGATCCGAGTTCGTCCGCCAGAACGCCCTCCTGGCCAATGTCTGGAGGGGCCTGGGCGCAGAAACCGAAGTTGTCGAGGAGCCCGACCGGCACCACTTCAACGTGCTCGACGGGATGGGAGACCCCGATCATCCATTGACAGTAGCCCTGCTGTCCTAGCTTCCGGCACTCTCAAAGAACGACGATGCGGGCGCCGATCTGGACTCGCCCGTAAAGATCGATGATGTCCTGGTTCAGGAGGCGGATGCATCCTGCGGAAACGGCCTTTCCGATCGAAGAGGGATCGTTCGTGCCGTGGACGCGATAATAGGTATCGCGGCCATCCTTCTGGATGTAGAGCGCCCTCGCACCCATGGGATTGGCGGGTCCGCCATCCACCCCATGCTTGAACCTGCCATAGTGTTCAGGGCTGCGCTTGATCATGCTTGCTGTCGGCGTCCAGCGTGGCCAGGCAGCTTTCCTGTCGATCACGGCCGTACCAGTGAAGTTGCGGCTCGCAGGACCGACGGCCACGGTGTAACGCATTGCCCGGCCTTCAGGCATGACGAAGTAGAGATAGCGCGCCTTCTGATCCACGACGATTGTGCCGGCAGGCTCGGCGGTCACGTAGTCGACCTCCTGCCGGTGATGAGCGACCGGCAGCTTCGACACGTCAACGGCAGCGACCTCGAAACCCTGGTCGAGCTTGCCGCTATACATCTCCGCAGGAGACGGCGGTGCGGCTGCATCGACTGGGGGCAACAACGACGGGACAGCCAGCGGTTCCGGCTGCGAAGCAGGCTGGTGAGTCACACAGGCAGAAAGAGCGATAGCAGAGAAAAGGAGCGCGAAAGATCGCACCAGCATGGGGGTAGGCGTCATGGTCATTCCGGCGTGCTTGGAGCACTTCTAGTTTTTTAACCTCCCTTGCGCTGCTCATCACACAGAGCCGCCTCAATTGTGTCGGGGTTTCTTATCGCGGGAGCATGAGGATGTGATCGCGGTGCCCTGTTGCCAGAACGCCACAGATCTACGGGCTCTCACCGTAAGGTGGGACCGACAGGGAAGCATGGCCCATGGCAGCCTGGCCGGCGCTAGAGGGATGCTGCGGCCCGTGCAGCCTGATCATAGTGGCCGGACAGAGCTCGTAGCCGCCCCGCCACTTCCGAGAGACTATCGGCCGACACCTCAGTCGCCAGGACGGACTTGACGAGCAGGCTTTCGCGCATCGCCTTGTACCGGGCACAGGATTCCGCTCCCGCCTCCGTGACCATGACCAGCTTCTCCTTGCCGCGACGGCCTGACTTGATCAGCTTCAGCCGCTCAAGCTTCTTGAGCGCATAGGTCACCACATGGGTGTCTTCGATATTGAGAACGAGGCAGATGTCGGCCAGGGTCTTTGGCTTGTTGCGACTATTGATGTTGTGAAGCACGATGATATCAACCGGCGACAGGTCCGGCACGCCGGCGGCCGCCATGCAGCGAACCATCCACCGGTTGAAGGCGTGGTTCAGCATGATCAGGCCGAATTCGATCTCCGACAACGCCGGCAGGGCGCCCGTGGCGAGATGCCCGGAGGAAACGATGGGTCCAAGTTCTTTCTTATCCAGCGTTGCGACTCCCTTGTCTTGTGGGAGCGCCGCGATAGCCGTACCGCGGCGCTTGTCCGACTACATCTTCTTGTAAGCGTCCACGATGGACTGCCCCTCAGCCCCAGCCTTCTTCAACCAGTCTTCCGTGAGCTTGGTCCCTACCTCTGCGAGGCCGGTTTTCAGTTCTTCGCTCGGGGCGATGACCTGCATGCCGTTCTGCTTCAGGGTGTCCATGTAGGCGGCCGTCTTCTCGACGCCGAGCTTCCAGCCGCGCTCTTCTGCGGCGGCCGCGGCTTCGGTGACGGCTGTCTGGACCGCCGGATCGAGCGCCTCGAAGGCGTCCTTGTTCACGAAGATGACGTTCTTCGGGATCCAGGCCTGCGTATCGTAGTAGTGGGGGAGCGATTCCCAGATCTTGGAATCGACGCCCGTGGCGCTGGAGGTCATCAGGCCATCGACCACACCGGTCGCCAGCGCCTGCGGAAGCTCGGCAGCCTGCACGGTCACCGGCTGGGCACCGACCAGTTCGGCAATACGCGATGTGCCGACGTTATAGGCGCGCCATTTCAGTCCCTTGAGGTCTTCGACGGTATTGATATCCTTCTTGGTATAGATGCCCTGCGGTGGCCATGGGGTTGTGTAGAGCAGCTTCAGGCCCTGCTCGTCGAGCGCCTTTTCCACGGTCGGCTTCGATGCCTCCCAGAGCTTGCGCGAGTCCTCGAAGCTGGTGGCGAGGAAGGGCACCACATCGATGCCGAAGACCGGGTTCTCGTTTTCGTGCAGAGATATCAGCACCTCGCCCGCCTGCGCCTGGCCCGTCTGGACGGCGCGCTTGATCTCCGGCGCCTTGAAGAGCGCGGCACCCGCATGAACGGTGATCTTGAGCGCGCCGCTCGTTGCGGCGTCCACGTCGGACGCGAACTGCATCAGGTTCTCGGTGTGGTAGTTCGCCGGAGGATAGGCCGAGGGCAGGACCCAGGCGGTCTGGGCCATCGCCGCGCCCGCTCCCAGGGCAAGCGCTGCCGCGGTCATTCCCCAGCGGGCGATCGATCGCATGTGAGATTCCATTGTCATTCCC
>JAEYTV010000587.1 GCA_023433855.1 Pseudomonadota bacterium
GCAGCCAGGTGATCGAATCAACCAGTGCGAGCCGAATGAAGAACGCAAGTCCGGTCTTGGTGCCCGCGGGACCTGCCTCCAGGAACTGAAGCCTGAACCAGTTCCATGACACGATCATTGCAGGCAGGCACCAGACGAAGGCCCAGAATGAGCGCATCATGCCGCGATCCGATATGTCCAGCATACGGAAACCCTGAGCGTCGCCTCTGATCAGCAGCCAGAGGCCGCTCAGGTAGATCCTGACTTCATGATAAGAGGGCATTATCGAACCAGCGGGAGATAAAGGTCCCATAGATTTGGGTGAGTACCTCCAGATCGGCAAGGGCAACCCGCTCATCCACCATGTGCATCGTCTGACCCACGAGCCCGAACTCGACGACCGGGCAGTAATCCTTGATAAATCGCGCATCGGAAGTACCGCCGGTCGTGGGAAGCTCGGGGGTTGTGCCCGTGACTGCGGTGACCGCGTCCGACAAGGAAGCGATGAGGGCATTGTTTCGCGTCAGGAAGACATGGCTGGGGCGATCCGCCCAACTGACGTCGTAGCGCGCAGGCTGGCGGCCCGGCCGGAGAGACGATGCCCTTGCAGCGGCATCAAGGCGGCGGATGATTTCCCCTTTGACCGTATCGGCCGTCCAGGTGTCGTTGAAGCGGATATTGAAGGCGAAACTTGCGCTTGCGGGAATGACGTTGGTCGCCGGATTGCCGACATCGACCGAGGTGACCTCCAGATTCGAGGCCGGGAACTCCTCGCTGCCGGCGTCGAAAGGCGGATCCATCAGCGCGGAAGCGAGCGGGAGAAGCGCCCTTATGGGATTGTCGGCAAGATGCGGATAGGCTGCATGTCCCTGCATCCCGACGACCGTGACTCTGCCGGAAACGGATCCCCGGCGGCCGATCTTGATCATATCGCCGAGGGCAGCCGGATTGGTCGGTTCGCCGACAATGCAGGCATCCCATCGTTCACCCCGGTCGGCGGCCCATTTCAGGAGTTTCTCCGTGCCGTTGACGGCAGGTCCTTCCTCGTCACCGGTAATCAGGAAGGAAATTGAACCTTTCGGGGCGCCGTATCTCTCGATGTGGCGCGCCACTGCTGCGACGAAACAGGCAATGCCTCCCTTCATGTCGACCGCACCACGTCCGAACATCACATCACCGTCCACCTCGGCAGCAAAGGGCGGGTGGGTCCAGGACGCCTCGTCGCCCGGAGGTACGACGTCGGTATGCCCGGCAAACATCAGGTGCGGATCGGCCGTGCCGAGGCGGGCATAGAGGTTCTCGATGTCCGGCGTGCCCGCCTCCGTCGCCACCATTCGCTCCACCTTGAAGCCGAGCGGCAGAAGCATCGCCTCCACCGCCGACAGGGCTCCCGCGTCGACCGGCGTCACCGAGGGGCACCGGATGAGGGTCTGGAGATTGGCAACTGGATCGGAAGCTGACATTCGACGAATGGCCCCGGATCTTAGTCGCGCAGCAGTTCGTTGATGCCTGTCTTGGAGCGGGTCTTTTCATCGACCCGCTTGACGATGACTGCACAATAGAGGCTCGGGCCAGGCTCTCCGTTCGGAAACGTCTTGCCCGGCAGGGAACCTGCGACCACGACGGAATAGGGCGGCACTTCGCCATAGGTTATCTCGCCGGTGGCCCGGTCGACGATCTTCGTCGACTTGCCGATGAACACGCCCATGCCGAGCACCGATCCCTCGCGTATGATGCATCCCTCGACGACTTCCGAGCGGGCGCCGATGAAGCAATTGTCCTCGATGATGGTTGGGCCGGCCTGCATCGGCTCCAGGACGCCACCGATGCCCACCCCTCCCGAGAGGTGGACGTTCTTGCCGATCTGCGCACACGAGCCGACGGTGGCCCATGTGTCGACCATGGTTCCTTCGTCGACATAGGCGCCGAGATTGACGAAGGATGGCATCAGGATGACGTTCTTGGCGATATAGGCGGAGCGGCGCGCGACCGCGTTCGGAACTGCGCGAAAGCCCGCGGCGCGGAATTCGGCTTCGCCCCATCCTTCGAACTTGGAAGGGACCTTGTCCCACCAGGTGGATTGCCCGGGACCGTTCTTCACGACCTCCATGTCGTTGAGCCGGAAGGAGAGGAGTACGGCTTTTTTGAGCCACTGGTGAACAGTCCAGGTCCCGTCTTCACCGCGGCTGGCAACTCTTGCCTTGCCGCTGTCAAGCAGGCTCAGGGCCTCATTGACCGCCTCGCGTATTTCGCCCTTCGTCGCGACCGTCACGCCGTCGCGATTGTCGAAGGCGGTCTCGATGGTCCTTTCGAGAGAGGAAAAGTCGGGGCTGCTCATTGGAAATCCTTAAAGGTCGCTCGATATCGTGTTGTGGGAGGTGGCCGCTTAGCCTTGAAACGCTCTGGTACGTTTGCTCTAAGCGACCGCTGCTCAAGCGTCAATGTGAATTGGCGTCAACCAGGCTCGACGCCGGAAGGATCAGTCAATGGCAAAGGCGAAGAAGGATGGGCCTCGGCGCAAGGATGGCGTCTGGGACCCATTGAAGGACAACAAGGCCGACAAACACGCCGCCGAGGTTCTGCCGAGGACGCCACAGACGCAGTCGCCATCTTATCGGCTCGCCTTTGCCGACGAGGAGTTTCTCAGCAGCGAGGAACTTCGGCCGGTTCGCCTCCAACTGGAGTTGATGAAGGCGGAAATGATACTCGCCGAGCGCGGCATCAAGTCGACCGTCGTCCTGTTCGGGGGAGCACGTATCCCGGCGCCCGGCCAGAATGCCTGGGCGGCTCGCAATGAAACCCAGCGGAGCAATCTCGAAGCCGCTTCTGTTTTTTACGAGGAAGCGCGACGGTTCGCCGTCTTATGCGGCCAGCATTCCGCGAGTTACGACCATCAGGAATATGTCGTGGTCACAGGCGGCGGGCCCGGAGTGATGGAAGCCGGAAACCGCGGCGCTGCGGAAGTCGGCGCACCGACTATCGGGCTGAATATCATGCTCCCCCACGAGCAGGCCCCCAACCGGTTCGTCACGCCAGATCTGAGCTTCAACTTTCATTACTTCGCCATACGCAAGATGCATTTCTTGATGCGCGCCAAGGCAGTGGCAGTGTTCCCCGGAGGCTTCGGAACGCTGGACGAGATGTTCGAAGCCCTGACCTTGATCCAAACGAAGCGAATGGAGCGCATCCCGCTTATCCTCTTCAGCGAGAAGTTCTGGCGAGGAATCATCAATTTCGAAGCGCTGGCCGAGTTCGGGACGATCGCGCCCGATGACGTCAACCTGATCAGCTTCGTCGAGACGGCGGAGCAGGCCTGGAAGATCATCGCGGATTTCTACGAGCATTGAACAGAAAGGACCCACCCCTTGGTGGAGGGGCGGGTCCTTCGGACGCCAACGGCCGGCTAGTTCTTGAAGTCTCTTGCCAGACTTCTAGGGGGCACAGAACTAGAAGGGGCGGTCCGGCAGGTCGTCGACGGTGATTGCGTTGTCCTTGTTGGTATCCATGCGGGCAAACAGCTTGTCGCTGGCTGCGGTCGCTTCTGCCTTGGTCACCTTGCCGTCGCGGTCTTCGTCCATCATGCGGAACATGCCGCCGCGCATTGGACGACCATCGCGGTCACCATGCCGCTCCCAGCGGGCTTCATGACGGCCCCAGCGGGGACCATCCCGGTCATCGCGGTCGTGACGACTCCAGCGTGCATGATCACGCCCGTGGCGGTGGCCGTCGCGCTGATAGGCGGTCCTGTCCTGGTCGTCAGGCTTGCCGGGACGCTGATTGTCGGCGGTCTTGTCCGCTTCCGGAGTGGGATTGTTCTTCCGGAACTCTTCCATCCTGGCCTTGCGGTAGTCCAGCGCCTCGCCGCGGGTCAGCGTACCGTCCTTGTTCGCGTCGATCGCCGTAAACAGCTTGTCCTGGAAAGCAGTCATCTCATCCTTGGAGACCTTGCCATCCTTGTCCGTGTCGGCGTTCTTGAGAAGTCGAACGAATATGACGTCCTGCATGGCGGCACCACGCGGGCCTGGGCCGGGTGCTGCGAATGCGGGGATAGCGGCTCCGGCGATCAGGGCGGCGCTAACCGTCGCCAGAACGATCTTTTTAGCGGTCATCGAGGAGTTCCTTTCCGATTGCTTCGATGGCCTCAAGGTAGGCGCGGCAACGGCAAGGAACCACTTAAACCTGTGTAATGTGGATGAACTTTTGGTAAGACGGTTCGCGTTCAGAAAGCCTGCAGGCCGCGCAGGAAACCAGCCAGATCGTCCGTCACGTAGTCGATGTGATCGTCTTCCTCGGTCAGTTTTTCCCAACGCTCCATCAGCACAGTGTCTAGGTTGCGCGGGACGAGAAGGACGGTGCGCATGCCGAGCGCCTTAGGCACTTGGAGATTGCGGGGCAGGTCCTCGAACATCACGGCGTTCTCTGTGTCGACGCGATGCAGGCTCGCGAACTTGTCGTAGGTGGATCCTGCCGGCTTCGGCACGTAGCCGGCAGCCACGATGTCGAAGATGTCATCGAATTGATCGAGAATGCCGAGCGCCCGCGCCGCAGCTTCCGCATGTTTGACGCTGCCATTGGTGAAGATGAATTTTCGGCCAGGCAGGGCCTTGATCGCCGCTCCGAGCTCGGGATGCGGCAACAGGGTAGAGTAGTCAATGGCATGGGCACGCTCGAGGAAACTGTCCGGGTCAATGCCATGGTTCAGCATCAGTCCCTGCAAAGTCGTTCCATATTCGTGATAATACCGCTTCTGAAGTGCCCGCGCCTCCTCCCGGTCAAGCTGCAGAAGCTCCTGCACATAGGCCGTCATGTTGACGTCGATCTGCGCAAACAGATTGACGTGATGCGGGTAGAGTGTGTTGTCCAGGTCAAATACCCACTCGCGGATGCCCGCGAAGTCGGCAGGACTGGGGGAAGTTTTCGGCATTTTGTCCATGCCGTCTTATGCACCGTTCGGCTCCCGAAGAAAACGCAAAAAGGCGACGGGCGGAACGGGTGTGCGCCCTTGGCGAGCGAAGCAACGTCGTGATACCGCCAAGCCATGGAACTCTGGATACCCATCACCATTGCCGCGGCCTTTCTGCAGAACCTGCGCTCTGCGCTGCAGAAGCATCTGCAGGGAAAGCTCGGCACCCGGGCAGCGAGCTTCGTCCGGTTTGGCTACGGCTTCCCGGTGGCGATCCTCTATGTTCTTTCGCTGCATCTCTTCGCGGGCTACCCGTTTCCGGACCTGAACTGGGTCTTCGCGCTGTGGGCGGTGGTGGGCGGCCTCGCGCAAATTCTTGCCACCATGATGCTGGTGCATTTGTTCTCGCTCAGGAATTTTGCCGTCGGGACTGCCTATTCCAAGACAGAGCCCGTCCAGGCCGCGATCTTCGGCCTCGTCCTGCTGGGCGAGCGGCTCACCGGGGGCGCAGTTCTCGCCATCGTCGTTGGCGTCGTTGGCGTGATGATGATTTCCATGGCCCGGATGCCCCTTTCGTGGAGCAACCTGCTGCACGCGTTGACTGGTAGAACAGCACTGATTGGAATTGCCTCTGGTGCTGCCTTTGGCATTTCCGCCGTCGCATATCGCAGCGCCGCTCTTTCGCTTGATGGGCCCGGGCCGGTCATGGACGCGGCCATCACGCTCGCCTGCGTGACAACCTTCCAGACCGTCTTCATGCTGGTCTGGATGTTCTGGAAGGACAGAAGCGAAATCGCGCAGGTCCTCGTCACCTGGCGCTCGTCGGCCCTGGTGGGGCTTGCCGGTGTTTTTGGCTCCGCGTGCTGGTTTACCGCGATGACGCTGCAGCAGGTGGCTTACGTGAGGGCGCTCGGGCAGATCGAGCTCGTCTTCACCTTCTTGGCCTCATACTTCCTCTTTCACGAGCGCGTTAACCGGATGGAAGTTGCCGGTTGCCTCCTGATTGTCTGCGGCATTCTCGGGTTGCTCTTTTTCTGACGACGCAATTCCCGGCAGCAACCATCCTCGAATCCCGCTAGGATGGAGCAAAACCTGGAGGAGGATCACGCATGTCTCAGAAGGAAAAGGCATCTGCATTCGGCGCGCTGCACCAGCGGGGCAATCCGGTCATCATCTACAACATCTGGGATGTCGGCACGGCCAGGGCCGTGGCCGATGCCGGCGCGAAGGCGCTGGGCACCGGGAGCTGGTCCGTCGCCGCTGCGCAAGGTTATGCCGATGGCGAGAACCTGCCCATGGAAGCATTGCTTGCCACGGCAAGATCGATCGCTGCCGCCGTCGACCTGCCGCTGACCGTCGATTTCGAAGGCGGTTACGCGGAAGATCCGGTGGAGCTCGCGTGGAATGTCGGCAAGGTAATGGATGCCGGCGCGATCGGCATCAACTTCGAGGATCAGGTGGTGCGCGGAAGCGGCGTCTATCCAGCCGAGACACAGGCCGAGCGCATCCGCGCCATTCGGGCACTGGCGGAAAGCCGCGACGTTCCTTTCTTTATCAATGCCCGCACCGATCTTTTCCTGAAAGAAGGCGACCGCTCCAGGCATGCGGAGCTACTCGGCGAGGCGATCTCGCGCGCCAAGACCTATGCCGCCGCCGGCGCAAGTGGCTTCTTTTCGCCGGGTCTGGCCGATGACGACCTGATCGCAAGGCTCTGCGATGCCGCGGCCCTGCCTGTCAACATCATGATGATGCCTGGGGTCTCCGCCCCGGAACGCCTCGCCGAACTCGGGGTCGGGCGCGTCAGCTACGGCCCGGGCCCCTACCGGGCGATGATGGCCAGGCTGAAGGAGGATGCGGCTGCGGTGTTTTCCGCCGCCGGCCCTTGATCAGGGCACGATGAGCGTGCCGGCTCCGCCCTCGGTGAAGATTTCGAGGAGCACGGAATGTGCTGTTTTGCCGTTCAGGATAACAACTCCCTGGACGCCGGCCCTGATCGCTTCGATACAGGTTTCGACCTTGGGGATCATGCCGCCGGAGATTGTGCCGTCCTTTATGAGTTCCAAGGCTTCAGCCACGGTCAGTTCCTTGATGAGTTGCTTGTTCTTGTCGAGCACACCCGGAACGTCGGTGAGGAAGAGGAGGCGGGTGGCGTTCAGCGCCCCGGCGATGGCGCCCGCAAACGTGTCCGCGTTGATATTGTAGGTCGCGCCGTCGCGGCCGGGTGCCACCGGAGCAATCACCGGGATCATCTCCGACTTGGCCAGAAGGTCGAGCAGCGTACGGTCCACCTCCACCACTTCTCCGACAAAGCCGAGATCGAGAACTCGCTCGATGTTGCTGTCCGGATCGATGACCTTTTTCTTGGCCTTTTCGGCGAACACCATGTTGCCGTCCTTGCCACAGAGGCCGATCGCCCATTCGCCCGTTTGGTTGATCAGCGCGACGATCTCCTTGTTGATGGAGCCCGCCAGCACCATCTCGACGATCTCCACCGTCTTCTGATCCGTAACGCGCAGGCCGCCTTCGAACTTGGATTCGATGCCTATCTTGGCAAGCATGGCACCGATCTGGGGGCCGCCGCCGTGAACGACGATCGGATTGACGCCTGATTGCTTCAGAAGCGCGATGTCTGCTGCGAAAGCCTTGCCGAGTTCCGGGTTACCCATGGCGTGACCGCCGTACTTCACCACGATGGTTTTGTTCTCGTAACGCTGCATATAGGGCAGCGCCTGCGCTAGAAGTTTGGCCTGAAGTTCGCTCTCGGCAGCCGTCATCGAATTCCCCTTCGAAATGCGTGGCGCGTTTTAGCGCATGTTATTGACATAGGAAACAATGGGGCGCTGAGTTTCAGGGCCATGAGGGCAAAATCTCTTTTGAGGTGACATCGCGAGCCAGGCGTGGTCCCATGGTTGTCGTTGTTTGGCTACGGGAAGAGGAAAGATGACAGTGCCGAGGCAGAGCAGGGAGGATCGTTCGGCAGACCAGCTCCTGGCCGGGAAGTATGTCCTCGGCCTGCTTTCGGAAGAGATCCGGCGAGATTGCGAGATCCGCCTGCGCCGCGATCCGAGCTTCGCGCGCATGGTCATGCAGTGGAGCGATAACATGGGGGACCACCGGAACGGGCGGATGTTCGGCGGGAACCGGCGTGCCCCGGCGCCCCTGCGTCCCGGCGAAAACCTGACGGACGGTCGTCGTCCCGCTCGTCTGGTCGTCGTGGCGTGGCAGATATGGACGTCCGCCCAATTCTGGCGCACCACGAGCGTGTTGCTGTTTTTCCTGGCCCTTACGCTGCTTGCCGCCTGAGGTTGTTTATTGCGGCAGCCCGACCGCTTGAGCGATTGCGGCCCGCAGATCATCCAGCCCGGCACCCTTCTCCGAAGAGGTTGAAAGCACGTCGGGGTAGGCGGCTGCACGCTTGCGGATCTTTTCTTCCGTTTCCGCGATGAGCTTCGTTACGGCCGGAGGCTTGATCTTGTCGGTTTTCGTCAGCACGATCTGATAGGAGACGGCTGCCTTGTCGAGGAGCGAAAGCACGTCTTCGTCATTCTTCTTGATGCCGTGGCGGCTATCGATCAGCACATAGACCCGCTTCAGTGTTGCCCGGCCGCGCAGATAGTCGAAAACGAGTTTCGTCCACGCATCTACCTGCTCCTTGGGTGCTTGCGCGTAGCCATAGCCGGGCATGTCGACAAGCGCCATCGGCGGTAGATCGGAGCCCGCACCGGAGTAACCATCGGGAACAAAATAGTTGAGTTCCTGGGTGCGGCCGGGTGTGTTCGAGGTTCGGGCAAGGCCCTTGTGACCGACGAGCGCATTGATCAGCGACGACTTGCCAACGTTCGATCGGCCTGCGAAAGCAACCTCCAGCGGGCCTTCCGGGGGCAGGAATTTGAGCGAGGGCACGCCGCGGATAAAGACCCAGGGGCGCCCGAAAATCGGCTTGTTGTCCATGTCGTTGTCAGGCGGCATTCGGAGTGTCCTGTTCTTGTCCCATCTGCGCGGTTCCGGTTTGGGCTTGTCGTGTCAAGCAGCCGCGGCTTTGGTGCGCGCTTTGCGCCTGGAAGAACAAAGCCCCGCCTAGGCGGGGCTTTGTTGTTATTTCGATTCCGCCGGCTTTCGTTTGAACAGACCCTTTAGGTTCGTGAACAGCTCGACCTTCGCTCCGTGTCTTTTCATGATCAATGCTTGTTGGGCGATGGAAAGCGTGTTGTTCCAGGCCCAGTAGATCACGAGGCCGGCCGGGAACGATGCCAGCATGAAGGTGAAAACGACGGGCATCCAGGTAAAGATCATGGCTTGGGTCGGATCCGGCGGCGTCGGGTTCATCCGCATCTGCAGGAACATGGTCACGCCCATGACGAGCGGCCACACGCCGATCAGCAGGAACGCAGGGACGTCGTAGGGCAGCAGGCCGAACAGGTTGAAGATCGAGGTTGGGTCGGGAGCCGACAGGTCCTGGATCCAGCCGAAGAACGGAGCATGCCGCATCTCGATGGTGACGTAGATGACCTTGTAG
>JAEYTV010000605.1 GCA_023433855.1 Pseudomonadota bacterium
GGCGTCGGCAGAACGACCTGCCCGCGGGAAATATCATCCTCGGAAACGCCAGCAAGGGCCGTCTCTGCGGCAATCATCCAGCCGGCCAGCCCACGCATCGATGGGCCATCTTCTCTCTCCGGATAGATATTGCGCCGGAGCGCGGCCGCAAGTGCATCGCAGCTCCGGGCATCGAGCGCCGCGGCATAGGATTCCAGGCGTCCATAGAACATGCCAGCCAGTTTCTTCATGCGCTTTGGCACGCCCTGATCACCGATCCCGAGTTCGCGAATGGAGTGGTCGATGTCCTGGAAGAAGGCGTCAACGAGTTCCTGTGCCAGTTCCTGCCCGCTCGGCGACGAACTCGCGGTGCGCCGGAAGAAGAGGATCATCACGATCGACAGCATCTCGAAACGGCCCATGACGGTATCCGGCACATCCAGTTCGCTGTAGAACGCCGGAATGCGTGCTGCCGACGTCAAGGCCTGATACTGGCGGTTGACGATCGCCTGGTTGTGGTTCCTTTTCCTGAAAAGGCTGAAGATCATCTAAATTCCCGTTCTTGTTCCCGAATGGCCGACGCGGACGTTCGCCATGTTGCATGGAAACGAAAGCTGGTTTACCGAAGCAGGCACGAATTGCAATGCCGTTCCACCGGATCAGCAAGCGGGGTGGTGACCGTTCTACCTGTCTTATCAGGCCTCGGTCGGTCACATGTCCCCGAATAGCCACAATGGTATGAGCAGCAGGGGCGCAGTGGATTGGGGGAACGCGGGTTGAATAAGCGGGTTTTCGAGTACCAGATGACATTCTTTAGCAAGACTGCAATGGCGATGGTGGTCGCATCCATCACCGTTTCCGGCTGCACCTCGATGCAGATCGGCGACACCATGTACAATGGATACGTGATCGACCAGCAGTCGCTGAACCTGATCCCCGAGGGATCGAGCCGCGAGCAGGTGTTGCTCACCATGGGCACGCCCTCGACCACGGCGACATTCGACAACGAAGTCTTCTACTATATCTCGCAGAAGCGGGAGCGTGCCGTCGCATTCATGAAGCCGCGGCTCGTCGAGCAGACAGTTCTGGCGATCTACTTCGACAAGGATGGCACGGTTGCGCGCCGCGCCAATTACGCGCTTCAGGACGGAAAGGTGTTCGATACGATCTCGCGCACCACCCCCACCGGCGGGCGCGACCTTACCTTCCTGCAGCAATTGCTCTCAGGCGGCACCGGGGCCAACAGTGGCGGAGCGGCCGCGGCACGCAGCCTGTTCCAGAATTTCGGCAATCGATAAGCCGACGCGAGCCAAAGAAAAAGCCCGCGGAAAGCGCTTTCCGCGGGCTTTTCTTATAGGCAGGTTCAGCCGGCGAGGATTGCCAGCAGCAGCAACGCGACGATGTTTGTGATCTTGATCGCCGGATTGACCGCCGGACCGGCGGTGTCCTTATAGGGATCACCCACGGTGTCGCCCGTCACGGACGCCTTGTGGGCATCGCCACCCTTCAGGTGTTTTACGCCATCCTTGTCGACGAAGCCGTCCTCGAAGCTCTTCTTGGCGTTGTCCCAGGCGCCGCCGCCGGAGGTCATCGAGATCGCAACGAACAGGCCATTGACGATTACCCCGAGCAGCGACGCTCCAAGAGCGGCGAAGGCCGAAGCCTTGTCGCCACCGGAAATCAGAAGAACGCCAAAATAGACCACGATCGGAGCCAGAACCGGCAGAAGCGAAGGAATGATCATTTCGCGGATGGCGGCCTTTGTGAGGATATCCACCGCCCGGCCGTAATCCGGCTTCATCGAACCTTCCATGATGCCGGGATTCTCGCGGAACTGCTTGCGCACCTCCTCGACGATCGAGCCGGCGGCGCGGCCGACGGCGGTCATGGCGATACCACCGAAAAGGTAGGGAATGAGGCCGCCGAAGATCAGGCCGGCGACGACATAGGGATTGGAGAGGCTGAACGAGATCTCACCAATGCCGTTGAAGTACGGATACTGTTCGCCGTTGGCCGCGAAATACTGGAGGTCGTTGGCGTAGGCCGCAAAAAGGACGAGAGCGCCGAGACCTGCCGAACCGATGGCATACCCCTTGGTGACCGCCTTGGTGGTGTTGCCGACGGCGTCGAGTGCATCGGTCGACTTGCGCACCTCCGGGGGAAGATGCGACATCTCGGCGATGCCTCCGGCATTGTCGGTCACCGGGCCGAAGGCGTCGAGCGCCACGATCATACCCGCAAGACCAAGCATGGCCGTTACCGCAATGCCTGTCCCGAACAACCCGCCCAACTGGTAGGTGGAGATGATGCCGCCGACGATGACGATCGCCGGAAGTGCGGTGGATTCCAGCGACACCGCCAGCCCCTGGATGACGTTGGTGCCGTGGCCGGTCACAGAAGCCTGTGCGATCGAATTGACGGGCCGCTTGTTGGTGCCGGTGTAATATTCGGTGATGACCACGATGAGCGCCGTCACCACGAGGCCGAGCAGGCCGCAGATGAAGAGCCTCGTTCCGGTGATCTCCAGTCCGGCCACGGTGCCCACTACACCCCATCCGACCGTCAGCGACGTGGCGACTGCAAGGCCTAGGATGGACAGGAGACCTGTCACGATCAGCCCCTTGTAAAGCGCGCCCATGATAGAGCCGTTGGCGCCAAGCTTCACGAAGAAGGTCCCGACGATCGACGTGACGATGCAGGCGCCGCAGATGGCCAGCGGATAAAGCATCGTCGCTTCCAGTACCGGAGCGCCGGCAAAGAAGATTGCCGCAAGCACCATGGTTGCCACCACCGAGACGGCATAGGTCTCGAACAGGTCGGCCGCCATGCCGGCGCAGTCGCCCACGTTGTCGCCAACGTTGTCGGCGATCGTTGCCGGGTTGCGCGGATCGTCCTCTGGAATACCCGCTTCGACCTTGCCCACCAGGTCGCCGCCCACGTCTGCACCCTTGGTGAAGATGCCGCCGCCCAGACGAGCGAAGATCGAGATGAGCGACGCGCCGAAACCGAGGGCCACGAGCGCGTCGATCACGTCGCGGGAGCCGGGCGGATGGCCAAGAACAGAAGTCAGTATCCAGTAGTAGATCGAGACGCCGAGAAGCGCGAGACCCGCAACGAGCATGCCGGTAATGGCACCAGATTTGAAGGCGATATCGAGACCGGCCGCGAGGCTCTGAGATGAAGCCTGGGCAGTGCGCACGTTTGCGCGCACCGACACATGCATGCCGATGAAGCCGGCCGCACCGGAAAGCACGGCACCGATGATGAAGCCGACGGCGGCGGTACCCGACAGCAACAGCCAGGCCAGGACGGCGACAACGATGCCGACGATTGCAATGGTCACATACTGGCGCATCAAATAGGCTTGCGCACCCTCACGGATATAGCCGGCAATTTCCTGCATGCGCCGATTACCCTGGTCGGCGGCCATCACTGAACGCGTCGCCCATGCTGCGTAGATGATCGACAGCAAGCCGCAGACGATCACAACCCAAATTACGGTCATTCGCTTGTCCTCTCCCAAAGCGCCGGACGGCCAAATCCCTCCGGCCATGCACCTTGCGGCGCCGCACACCCGAACAAGCGGCAGACCGCAAGCCATACTCCACAGTGCGCATTCCCGCGCAAACGAGCGACTCCCCTCCTAAGGACTCTCAGTAGCTTGCGCGGAGGCGAGATTGCGGCGGAGATGCAGTGGCGTCAAGTCCCGATGAAGGAAGTGCTCACGCGGCCTTTTTGGGAGAGGATTTGTGCATCAGCGCGAGGATGAGTGCAAGACAGAGGATCGCAACCGGCCAGACGATGAGGTTCATGAACGACCAGCCGAAGGCGGTGAAAACCTTGCCGGACGCGAAGGAAGACACCGCAACCACCGTGAAGAGGATGATGTCGTGAAAACCCTGGACCTTGTCGGCCTCATGAGGCGCGTAACTGGATGCGACGATCGCCGTGGAGCCGATGAAGCCAAAGTTCCAGCCGATACCGAGCAGGACCAAGGCGCCCCAGAAATTCCAGAGTTCAATGCCGAGGTGCGCAACGACAGCGCATCCCATCAGGATAACGAAGCCGGCCGCAACGATCCTCTCCACGCCGAAACGGGAAATCAGCATTCCGGTGAAGAAGCTCGGCGCAAACATGGCGAGCACGTGCCACTGGATGCCGAGAGTAGCCATTTCAGTGGGAAAACCGCAGCCAACCACCATGGCAAGCGGCGCACCGGTCATCATGAACGTCATGAGGGCGTAGGAGCCTATTCCGCACACCAGGCCCGTGAGGAACCGCTGACTGACGACGATATGCAACAGCGGACGCACCGGAGTGGACGCCGCCGGTCCTGACGTGGCCTGTGGAAGGCTCAGCGGCGCCAGCATGACAATTGCCAGGAGATACAGCGGAATGACAGCCATGAATGCGCCGGCAAACGGCACCCGCTGAAGCAGGTCCTTGGTCCAGATGGCAAGCTGGGGCCCGAGGACCGCGGACACGATCCCGGCGGCGAGAATCCACGAAATAGCCTTGGGCTTGAAGAAGG
>JAEYTV010000022.1 GCA_023433855.1 Pseudomonadota bacterium
CCGGAGCACCGATCAACGTCGTGCGTGCACGCACCGTGCCCCTTCTGGTTCCTGCTGAGGCCGAAGTGGTCATCGAGGGATGGATCGACACGACGAAGGTGGAACCGGAAGGACCGTTCGGCGAAAGCCACGGGCACGTCGCGCTTGAAGAATACAACATGCCGATGCGCGTTACAGCGGTCACGCGGCGCAAGAATGCGGTTATTCCCTCCTATATCAGCCAGGTTGCGCCCTCGGAATCGAGCGTGATAAAGCGCGTGGCCTACGAGCCGCTCTTCCTACATCATCTGAAGTCCACGCTCAGCATCAAGGGAGTGAGAAAAGTCTCCCTGCACGAGCCGCTGACGGGTCTGCTGCGCGTTACCGCCATTACAATGGATCCCGGTACGCCACGCACGGAAATCTGGCGGGCGCTCTACGGTGCCGCATACTTCAAGGGCGACTGTGGCAAGATATGTATCGCTGTCAATGACGACATCGACATCGATAGTCCCGACTCCATCCTTTGGGCGATGGCATACCGGACGAACCCGGTCGCCGACATGCAGCTTCTGCCGCATCGCGGGCAGGGGCATGGCCCCAAGCGCGAAGCCGAAGGCGAGGAAGATTCCTCGCTCCTCATCGATGCAACCATGAAATCACCGATGCCGCCTCTGGCCCTTCCCGGAAGGGAATACATGGAGCGGGCAAAGATGATCTGGGAAGAGATGGGGCTGCCCCGCCTTACGCCCCAGAGCCCCTGGCACGGTTATTCGCTGGGAGCATGGCATCGCATCTGGGACGAAGCGGCACAAAGAGCGGCCGAGGGAAAGTATCTCGAGAACGGCCGGCTTTCGGCGAGGCTGCAGGTGCCGGCATTGAAGCCGGAGACCCGCGTCGATCCGGATGAGTCCGAGAGGAAGCTCGACGAGAGCTGAGAGGCTACGCCGCCGACCACTTCATGTGGTCCACGAGAGACGCCACGGACGAATGACGGTGGGAGGAGAAATCGGACGTGTCGCAATCTGCCCCGAAGACGGAGCTCAATCGCAAGGAGCTCTATTCCGGCCTGGCCTTCGTTGGCATCGCCCTATTGTTTGCCGGCCATTCGCTGCTGCATACGATCGGGACGCCCCTGCGGATGGGCCCCAGCTTCTTTCCCCTCACGATCTCGATCCTGATGGGCGTCATGGGTCTTGCCATTGTGGTGCAGGCGCTGCGGGAAGGCAAGGAGCATGAATCCGAAGAGCCGCACCATCCCATTCCCTGGCGCGGCGCCATGTTGGTGCTTGGCGGCCCGATTTTGTTCGCCCTGACGGTCACCGGCCTCGGGTTAGTTCCCGCAACCGCTATCGTGGTGATCACGGGAGCGTTCGCAAGCCGCGACATGACCTGGCCAGGAGCGATCCTGTCCACGGTCCTCGTGACCTCCGGTTGCGTGGTGATCTTCTCCTGGGCGCTGGGATTGCCCATCCGCCTCCTCGGCACCTGGATCGTGTGAACCATGGAAGATATCCTTGCCAATCTTTCCCTCGGTCTCGCGACAGCATTGTCGCTGGAGAACCTCCTGTATTGTTTTATCGGCGTTCTCGTCGGCACGGCGGTGGGCATATTGCCGGGGCTTGGCCCGCTGGCGACCATCGCCCTGCTGCTGCCGCTGACTTTCGGGATGTCGCCGGTCTCGGCCCTGATCATGCTGTCCGGGATCTTCTATGGCTCCCAGTACGGGGGCTCGACAACGGCCATCCTCATCCGGCTACCGGGAGAGGCGTCGGCGGCCGTTACCGCCATCGATGGTCACGAGATGGCCAAGAACGGCAGAGCCGGCGTCGCATTGGCGACCGCCGCGCTCGGCTCCTTCTTCGCCGGCACGGTCGCGACGCTTCTCATCGTTCTGGTGGCGCCGCCGCTGGCATCGTTCGCGCTACGCTTCGGTCCGCCTGAATATTTCTCGCTGGTTGTTCTGGGCCTGATCTTCTCGATCTCCCTTGCTCATGGCTCTCCCGTCAAGGCAATGGCCATGATCTTCCTCGGCATCCTGTTCGGAACAATGGGCCGGGACATCTATACGGGTGAGTTCCGTTTCACGTTCGGCCTCCCGCCGCTCGAGGACGGGATCGAACTGACGGGGCTCGCCATCGCGCTCTTCGGCCTGGCGGAAATCCTCCGCAATCTGGAGACACCGCCGGACCAGCGGCCCGATATAGCCAAGGTGAACAGCCTCTTTCCGACAAGAAAGGATTTCGGGCGGGCCACCATGCCGGTGATCCGCGGCACGTTCCTGGGGTCTGTCCTTGGCGTGCTGCCGGGAGCAGGAGCCATCATCGCATCCTTCGCCTCCTACACTCTGGAGAAGCGGCTTTCCCGATACAAATCGGAATTCGGCCATGGCGCGATCGAAGGTGTAGCCGGGCCTGAGTCCGCCAACAATGCGGCGGCGCAGACCTCCTTCATTCCAATGCTGACGCTCGGCGTGCCCGGCAACGCCATCATGGCCGTCATGCTCGGGGCGTTGCTGATCCAGGGGATAACCCCAGGTCCGAGTTTTATCAGCGCCAATCCGGCTCTCTTCTGGGGCGTCATCGCGTCGATGTGGATCGGCAATCTGATGTTGCTCGTCCTCAACCTGCCGCTGATCGGGATCTGGGTGAAGATCCTGACGATCCCCTACCGCCACCTGGTGCCGATCATCATCGGGGTTTGCACGGTCGGAACCTACAGCATCGGCCTCGAGGCGTCGCATCTCTACGTCATGACGGGACTTGCCGTGATCGGCTACGTGCTGATCCGGTGGGGATGCGAGCCGGCGCCGCTGATCCTTGGCTTCGTGCTCGGCCCCCTGATGGAGGAGTATCTGCGACGGTCGCTCATCATTTCGCGCGGGGACCCGATGATTTTCCTCCAGAGACCGATCAGCGCGGTTCTTCTTTTGCTCGCGCTGCTGGCGGTCCTCGCGATGATCTCACCCCGGTTGCGGCGCAAACGTGCGGAAATCATCGTCGAAGGGGAAACGTAGAGCATTCGCCGAGGAGGGCGAATGCAAGGAAAAGTAGAACTGAGATACAGCATACGTCAAACAAGGGAGG
Source organism: Pseudomonadota bacterium (assembly GCA_023433855.1). Lineage (GTDB taxonomy): Bacteria > Pseudomonadota > Alphaproteobacteria > Rhizobiales > Rhizobiaceae > Neorhizobium. The sequence goes on from JAEYTV010000022.1 coordinate 3,066, forward strand.
AATATCATGTCGTTAACAAAGACATTTATCGCATGCAGGAAACTGGGGCGGCGTCAGCTGGCGCAGGGGCTGGTCGCTGCCGCATTGATGCTGTCCGGTGCCGGGTTTGCTGCGGCACAGAGCTTTCCCGAGCGGGAAATCCGCCTGGTCGTGCCCTTTGCCCCGGGAGGAACCAACGACAGCGTAGCGCGCATCGTGGCCGAAGCTGCTCAAAAAGAACTCGGCGTGCCGATTGTCATCGAGAACAAACCCGGCGGGGCGAGCAATACGGACACCGCTTACGTGGCCGAGGCCGAAGCGGACGGATACACATTGCTGATCCAGTCGGATACGCTCACCACCAATCCGATCGTCTATCCGAATGCCGGCTACGACGCGCGCGAAAGCTTCGCGCCGGTGGCCATGGTTGCCCGTGTTCCGGTCGTCCTCGCGGTCAGGAAGGATCTCGAGGTTCAGACGATCGAGGACTTCGTCAAGCTCTTGCGCCAACGCCCGGGCGAAGTCACCGTCGGCACGCCCAGCGTCGGCGGCGGGAACCATCTGACCGGCTTGCTCTTCCGCGACAGGATGAAGCTCGACTGGGTCGATGTACCTTATCCCGGAGCCGGGCCGGCGGTGACCGACCTCGTCGGCGGGCATGTGGACGCCATGTGGAGCATGGCGGCGTCCCTCATGACGCATCAGGAGAGCGGGGCGATCCGCGTCCTCGCGGTCAGCACGCCGGAGCGTTCGCCATTCCTGCCGGACGTGCCCACCGTTGCGGAATCGACTGAGCTGAAGGACTTTGCGGTTGAGAACTGGCAGGGAATTTTTGCGCCGGCCGGCACGCCGCCGGAGGTTCTCGACAAGCTGACCAAGGCATTCATTGCCGGCGCCTCAGACCCTGCTGCTCAGGAGCGGCTGCGTGGGCTTGGAATGGAGCCTGCGGCGGAGGAGCCGGACGTCCTGCGCAGCGAGATCGAGACAAGCACGCCAAGATGGGAGAGCGTGGTCAAGGCCAACAATATCTCAGTTCAGTAACCCGTCGGACAAGGTCCGCCGGAGATGTGACTTTTCTCAATGAACAGAGGCCCGCCGGTATATGTCGGCGGGCCTCTGACGATTCTTTCTCGGCTTCTCCCGCTCTCGTGCTGGCGGACGCCTTGACGGAAAACGTGCTTCAGTCGAAGCCGAGCCATGCGGAGATGTTCGGCCAGAGAAGGGACAGCGAGGTCCAGACGAGGACGAGCAAAACCAGTCTGTTGAACAGACGCGCGTCGACGAGCGGGGCTGCCGCATTCCCCAGCCAGAGGCCGAGGATGACCGCCGGTATGCCTGCCAGCCCAATCGTCAGAGTGTGAAGATTGAGGAAGCCGGCGCTCATGAGCATCGGCGTCTGGATGACGGTGAAGCCGAGAAACATCAGTCCTGTGGAGTAGATAAAGTCCGGTCGACTCTGCCGCATCGCATGGAAATAGGTGATGCCGACCGGCCCCGAGATGCCGGTGGCGCCGTGAAGCGCCCCCGACAGGAGACCCGCGACCGGCGCCATTTTCAGCGCCCGCTCCCTCGGGAACATGGCACGCTTGCTGAAGGCGCTTCGCACCAGATAGATCATCATCGTGAGGCCTAGCATGACCTCGAGCCATGATGACGGCACGCGGGTGAGAAGCCAGGTTCCCAGGGCCACGCCGACGGCTCCCGAGCCCAGGAACGTCCGCATGGGAACCCGATCCGTGCCGCCCTGCCGAAACTGCCACACCTGCCAGAGGTTCGCGGCGATCATCGGCAACACGACAATCGCCAGTGCATTGGGAAGCCCTGCCAAAAGTGTGAGCATGGGAATCGCGATCATGGGGAGGCCGATACCGATGATGCCTTTGACAGCGGCTCCCATCAGCAAAAACACAAAGGCGGCGAGGGTGATCATTGCTTATCCACTTAGTTTGAGATCAAGGAGTGGTACAATTCAATATGTCAGGAATATATTGGCGAGCCGTCACTCACTTGAATATGCCT
>JAEYTV010000046.1 GCA_023433855.1 Pseudomonadota bacterium
CCGCAGATCGCATCCGGAAGAGGGGGCTGCAGAGGGTCAGAGTCGTATCGGACCGGAGTGCACATGCCCGCTGTCTTCGGGCGCTCATCGAAGCCGAACTCGGCGGTGATCGCGACTTCGCGACACAGGAAATAGACGCTTTTGTCTACACTGGCCGCTTATCCTCCTCGCAGGAGTGGGTGCGTCAGACGCGTTCCCGAGGCAATCGTCTTCCGATCATCCTGACAGATGACGCGGCCGTCCCTGAACTCCTCCTTGGCATTGAGGATCCGGGGGACCTGGAGATTGTCGGGTTTCGTACGCGGGTCAGTGACCGAAGCGGCAGGCAGGCGGATCATGCTCACCTGCACTATTTCGGCGAGACATCCCGCATCTATTTCCTCGAGGTTCTGTCGGCCGCGCTGATCATTGCTCAGGCATCTCAGCAAGGCGGCACCATTACCGAACAGCTGCGCGGGGCTGCGTTTCAAACACCGCTCGGCACGGTGAACTTCTCAGATGTTGAAGCTCCCTTCCCGCAGTGCGGGATGTGGTACTTCGACCATGCCGGCGAACTTGTGCCGGAGACTGAATGGCAGTTGGCGCCGCAGGATCAGCAAGCGGGGACATGATCGATGTCAAAGATCCAGAGAGTTCTCGATGTTGCAGTGGTTGGCTTCGGACCGGCAGGGATATCGCTGGCCTGCGCGATCGAAGATTGGATCGAGGCACATCAGCTACCGCCGACCGGCCCTGTTCTTTTTCTGGAGAAATCACCCGGAACGGAATGGCACGGAGACTTCCTGCTCGCCAATACCGACATCAACCATCACATCTTCAGGGACCTTGTCACCCCCAGGAACCCACGCAGCCGCTTTTCCTTCGCCATGTACCTTCATGCGCACGACCGCCTCTATTCGTTCGGGCTGCTGGGACGGCCGCCAAGCAGGACAGAGTGGTCGGACTATCTTGCCTGGGCAGCCGGACAGTTGGCTCACCATGTCTCTTACGGCGATCCCGTGCTCGGGATAGAACCTGTTCTGGAAGAAGGCGAACTTGCGGGGTTTCTCGTGAGGACGGAGAAGGCGCATTATCAGGCGCGGAGGCTCGTGCTGTCCTGCGGCAGTTATCCGCACCTGCCGTCGATCTTCTTCCAGTGCCTCGGCACGCACGTCTTCCACACGTCCAACTATCTCTCCAGGCTCCGTTGGTTCGCCGGAGGACTTCCGAAGCGCTGGATGGTTCTTGGGTCCGGCCAGAGCGCCGGAGAAGCTGTCAGTGACTTGCTCGCACGGGGCGATGATCTGGTAATTCATTCGGTCCATCGATCAATCGGATTCCGCATCGGCCAACTCGGCCAGTTTCCGAACAAAGCTTTCCTGCCCGAACAAGTGGACTACTTCCACGCTTTACCGGCCGACAAGCGGCGAGAGCTTTTTGCGCAAGCGCGCGCCACCAATTACGCCGGGGTCGATGTGGATGAAAGCCGGGCTCTCTATTCGTTCATCTACGAGAGCAGACTGCGCGGACAAGAGCGGCTGCTCATGCACGCCTTCCGCTCGGTTGAATCTGTCCGGCAGACGAAGAATTCCCTTCTTGTCCGAATGAGGGACATCTTCACGGGGGATGTCAGTGAAATCGACGTGGACGCCATCGTGTTGGGGACGGGCTACGAGCAACCGCCTGTGCCGCCCTTGCTGGCCGAATTGCTCCCGTGGCTGGATCTCGATGAAGATGGAGGGGTCAAGATAGACCGAGACTACCGGATCGCGATCAAAGCCCGTCCCGGCACAGAGATCTTTGCCAACGGACTTTCCGAGCGAGCCCATGGTATCAGCGACGCGCAGTCCTTTTCGCTTGTGGCAGTGCGGGCCCAGCGCATCCTCTCATCTCTCGCGGCACCTGAACAAGCAACGCCGGCGCGGACCAGCGTGACGGTGGCGCGACACCTGCAGCATAGCGACAACGAGGAGAGGTGAATGGAAGCGTCCATGACATCATTTCTGGGTGACGACAACTTCTTGACGCTCGGCGACTTCGCCCCGGCGCAGGTTTATCTCAAGATCGAGAGCTTCAATCCGGCAGGATCGATCAAGTTCAAGACCGCGCTTGGCCTGATAGAGGGCGTGGAGAAATCAGGCAGCTTCGACGACGGCAGGACGCTCGTGGAATCATCATCAGGAAACCTCGGCGTTGCGTTGAGCATGATTTGTGCGGCCAGACGATATCCCTTTCTCTGTGTCGTGGATCCCAACACGAACGAGCAGAATATAGCGATCATGCGTTCGATGGGCGCCGAGATCGTCTGCGTCAGTGAAGCAGATGAGAACGGCGGTTTTCTGGGGACGAGGCTTCGCTACATCCGCGATCTTGTCGCACAGGATAACCGGTACCTCTGGCTCAATCAGTACGAGAACCCGGCCAATCCAGAGGTTCATGCACGCACGACCGCCACAGCGATCGACCGCGCCTTTCCCAAGCTCGACTATCTTTTCGTCGGCGTCGGAACGTCCGGGACCCTGACCGGCTGTGTACAGCATTTCAGCTGCAGCAGGCCTTCCGTGAAGATCATAGGCGTGGACAGCGTCGGCTCGATAACCTTCGGCCTGCTCCCCGGCAAGCGGCATATCCCTGGCCTTGGTTCCAGCCAGCCGCCGAAGCTGTTCCACCGGAAGGGGCTGCATGCGCTGATAGCCATCCCCGAAGTAGCGACAGTTGCGACGTGCAGGCACTTCGCCCGGACGCACGGAATGCTCGTGGGGGGCTCGTCGGGGACCGTTCTCTCGGCCGTAAGGGCGTGGCGTCAACACTTCTCGCACTCCGACGTTGTTGTGGCTATCGCCCCGGACGGAGGCGAGAGGTATCTGCAGACGATCTTCAACGATGACTGGGTCGGTGAACGCTTCGGGCCGCTTCCTCACGGCGATGACGGTCTATCAGACGCACACATCATGATGATGCCGCGATCGACGGCTGCGGAGTTGGAGGTTGTCCATGCATGACCTCACGATAATCGGTGGAGCGGTCGTTGAAGATCTGCTCCGAGCGAATGGCGCGCGAATCCCCGAGATCGTTGCGAAGACCTATCTGCTCCATTCGTCGGGAAGAACAGTCAATCCGGATAGCCATTTCCTGCGGTTCCCCAACACCTCTGAAAAACGGATCATCGCGCTTCCTGCAGCAATCCTCGACAGCAACCCGGTTGCCGGGATCAAATGGATCGCAAGCTTTCCAACAAATCTGGGACGCGGCCTGCAACGGGCCTCGGCCATCATTGTCCTGAACGACATCGAAACGGGCCATCCCGTGGCCGTCATCGAAGGAGCGCAGATCAGCGCCTGCCGGACCGCCTGTTCGGCAGCGCTTGCGCTCCGGCACCTCAGGCAGCCTCATGGATCTGGGTATACTCTCGGCATCGTGGGCGCAGGGCACATCTCACGCAAGGTGGTGGAAGCACTGGCTCAGATTGAGCTCAGCCCGAGGGACATCCAGGTTCATGATAAGGATAGTGCACGGGCTGACGTTTTCGCCGCAGGGCTGGACGACGACCTATCGGTGCGCGTCGGGGCGACCGGCAAGATCTCCGACGCCTTCGCCCAGGACGTCGTCCTGCTCGCCACCACAGCGGGTACACCCTACATCCGGGAACCACAATTCGTCCGGCCGGGTCAGATCGTCCTGAACCTGTCGCTCAGGGACATGTCGCCGGAAATCATCCTGTGCAACTGGAATATTGTCGATGACATCGACCATTGCCTCAAGGCCAACACATCGCCGCATCTGGCAGAACTGGTGAGCGGCAGCCGTGACTTCATTGCCGGCACACTTGCAGACCTCATGAATGGCGCGATCACCCCGGACCGGAACAAAGGCTTGATATTCTCGCCATTCGGCCTCGGCATCCTGGACCTGGCATTGGCCAGGCTGGTCTACGAGGCTGCTCGCGAAAACGCTTCCGGTCTGGTCGTCGGGGACTTCTTCGCGAACTCATACCTTAGCGAGGATCGCCGTGCTTGAGCCGCCACGTGACGTCGTCGCCCGCTTCGCCATCATTGGCTTGGGACCGCGGGGATTGATCATTCTCGAGCGGATCATAGCGTTCGCCCGACGAAATCGAGGGATGGAGGTTTCCGTTGCGATCGTAGATCCTGGAGAGCCCGGTGTCGGCAGCCACCTCACCGACCAGCCCGACTACCTTCTGCTCAATACCGTTGCCGGGCAATTGTCCATGTTTCCCGGCAGGATCGATCCGGAGGTGGACGACCATTTCGGGCCTAGTCTTTTCGAATGGTGCCTTGCGCGATGGGGGCAGGGCTCAACCGGCCAATTGACGTGCCATGGGTCCCCACGCCCCACGGACTTTCTTCCCCGAAGGCTCCTGGGCGAATATCTTCAATGGTTCGCACAGTACCTGCTTTCCTTGGCGCCCAGCTGGATGTCGACGTCCATCCACAGCAACTTCGCAACCGACATCCAGCCCGTCGCGGGTGAGGAACGGTATGTGGTGAGCCTCGACAATGGAGCGCTAATGACCGTCGACGAGGTTTTTCTAACGATAGGACATCCCCGCCGCGGATCGGGACAGCCACAGGGAAAGCCGCTTCCCGGCCGCCTCCGGGCGGTTTATCCACTTCCTTCCAGCCTTACTGCCGCAGGGCCCGGGGCGCATATAATAATGCACGGGCTTGGTCTCAGCGCCATGGATGCGATGGCGAGTGCAATAAACCTCTGGGGCGGGGCTTTCCGCGCCGGCGAAGACGGGTCGCTGACCTACATCCCCTCGGGCCGGGAGGGGCATCTTACCTTCTTGACGAGGACCGGGCTTGCCTATCGCGGCAGGCCCGAAACCGCCTTCGGCCGCAAGCCTCACGAGCCGCGGATCCTGACCTCGGACTTCCTCGATGCATTGACGAAAGAATTCCGACCGGGCACGCTCGACTTCGCATCGACGGTCATGCCCCTGATGAAACTTGAGATGCGAGCGGCCTATGAAGAGAGCCTATCTCGCGGGCCTGCTATAATGTCCGATGAGTTCCGGCTGGCGCGTCACGACGATCGGGGCGGCGAACGGGCCGGCTTCCCTGAGCGCGACAGGGCGTTCGAGCCTGATCTGTACCTGATGCTGAGTGCGCCCGAAGGATTGACCCGCGCGGACTACGACGCCTGGATCCTGCGGCAGATCGTATCGGATATCACCGAGAGCCGGTCCGGAGTGCCCGCTAGTCCAGTCAAGGCGGCGTTAGAGGTATGGCGCGATCTGCGGGAGCAACTGAGGGTGATCATTGACAGCCCCGCTTTGAGTCCCGTCTCCCGTGCAAGCTTTTTCAGGCATTATGCGCCTTTGATCAATCGGCTGGTGAGAGGCCCCGAGTGGCGGCGCCTGGCTGAACTGCATGCGCTGTTGCAACCCGGGATATCCGACATTGTCTGGCTCGGCCGATCGGGACTGCAGTCAGGGCCGGACGACGATCTCCGCAGGGACGTTCACCTGATCGAGTTCGAGGGGCGGGTTGCTGCGTCGGGATTCGAACGAACGGACTCCCCGCTGCTCCGGCGGTTGGTAGATCGTGGCCTTGCAGCCAAATGTAACGGACACGCGGGGACGGACGGGATTCTTGTTGAT
>JAEYTV010000053.1 GCA_023433855.1 Pseudomonadota bacterium
ACAGCCAGCGGCTGGGGCAGGGGCGCGAGAATGCCAAGACCTTCCTGCGCGACAATCCCGAACTTGCCCGCGAGATCGAGATGTCGCTTCGCCAGAATGCGGGCCTCATCGCCGACCGTTTCCTGGAGAACGGTGGGCCTGCCGACGGCGATCTGGCCGCCGACATGTAAGCGGCTTCTGCCGCAGAGATCATCTCGCCACTCAGGCCTCGGCCGGTCGCCGTCGGAAGACGAGCGGCCGGTTTGCCGTTGGGTTGAACGGTCGGGCGGCTGGACAGTTGCAGACGCGGGAGATACAAGCCTCTGGTTTTTCGAATTACAGCACCGCATCCGGCGGTAAAGGGCGTAGCATGAGCGGCGTGAATGACATCCGGTCGACCTTTCTCGACTATTTCCGAAAGAACGGACACGAGGTCGTCTCCTCAAGTCCGCTGGTGCCACGCAACGAACCGACGCTGATGTTCACCAACGCCGGCATGGTGCAGTTCAAGAACGTCTTCACCGGCCTGGAGACGCGACCGTATTCGACGGCGACGACGTCGCAGAAATGCGTGCGCGCCGGCGGCAAGCACAACGATCTCGACAATGTCGGCTACACGGCGCGCCATCTCACCTTCTTCGAGATGCTCGGGAACTTCTCGTTCGGCGACTATTTCAAGGAACGTGCGATCGAGCTCGCGTGGAAATTGGTCACGGAGGGGTTCGACCTGCCCAAGCACAGGCTGCTGGTGACGGTCTATTCCGAGGATGAAGAAGCGGCGACGCTGTGGAAGAAGATCGCCGGTCTCTCGGACGACAAGATCATCCGCATCCCGACGTCCGACAATTTCTGGCAGATGGGTGATACCGGTCCTTGCGGCCCCTGTTCGGAAATCTTCATCGACCAGGGCGAGCTCGTCTGGGGCGGCCCGCCCGGTTCGCCTGAGGAAGACGGCGCCCGCTTCCTGGAGTTCTGGATCCTCGTCTTCTTGCAATTCGAGCAGACGGCTCCGGGTGAGCGCACGCCGTTGCCGAAGCCGTCGATCGATACCGGCATGGGCCTGGAACGCATGGCCTGCATCCTCCAGGGGGTCGAGAGCGTCTTCGATACGGACCTCTTCCGCAACCTGATTTCCGCCACCGAGGAAGTCGTCGGCGCCAAGGCCGAAGGCGATCAGGCGGCAAGCTTCCGGGTCATCGCCGACCACCTTCGCTCGTCCGCTTTCCTGATCGCCGATGGCGTACTGCCGTCGAACGAAGGCCGCGGCTACGTGCTTCGGCGTATTATGCGGCGCGCCATGCGCCACATGCAGCTCCTGGGCGCCCGCGAGCCGCTCATGTACCGTGTCCTGCCGGCGCTGATACAGGAGATGGGCCGCGCCTATCCGGAGTTGGTACGGGCCGAGGCTCTTACCTCCGAGACGCTGAAGCTGGAAGAGACCCGTTTCCGCAATACGCTCGACCGCGGCCTGACGCTGCTCGCCGACGCTACGTCGGATCTCTCCAAGGGAGACAGCCTCGACGGCGAGACGGCCTTCAAGCTCTACGACACCTATGGTTTCCCCCTCGACCTGACGCAGGACGCGCTGCGTGCCCGTGGCATCGGCGTCGACATCACCGGTTTCAACGACGCGATGCAGCGGCAGAAGGCGGAGGCTCGCGCGAGCTGGGCCGGGTCCGGCGACAAGGCGACCGAGACCGTCTGGTTCGAGATCAAGGAACAGCACGGCGCCACCGAGTTCCTGGGTTACGACACGGAAACCGCAGAGGGCGTTGTCCAGGCGCTGGTGCGCGACGGCAAGAGCGTCGATTCCGTCACGGCTGGAGAGGATGTGCAGGTCGTGGTCAACCAGACGCCCTTCTACGGGGAATCGGGCGGCCAGATGGGCGACACCGGCGTCATCACGACCGATCATGCGCGTCTGGAGGTGACCGACACCCAGAAAAAGAGCGAGGGGCTTTTCGTCCACATCGCCAAGGTCGTGTCCGGGACGTTGAAAACCGGGGAGCCGGTCATGCTCGCCGTCGATCACGCGCGGCGCTCACGACTGCGTTCCAACCATTCCGCAACGCATCTCCTTCATGAGGCGCTGCGCGAGGTGCTGGGTACGCACGTGGCGCAGAAGGGATCGCTGGTTGCGCCCGAGCGCCTGCGCTTCGACGTCTCGCATCCAAAGCCGATGTCAGCGGAGGAATTGCAGAAGGTGGAAGACATGGCGAACGCCATCGTTCTCCAGAACGCGCCGGTGACGACGCGGCTGATGAGCGTCGATGACGCGATCGCAGAAGGTGCGATGGCTCTCTTCGGCGAGAAATACGGCGACGAAGTCCGCGTCGTTTCCATGGGAACCGGGATTGTCGGCGAGAAGGCCGGAAAGCCCTATTCCATCGAGCTTTGTGGTGGCACCCACGTGAACGCCACCGGCGATATCGGGCTCGTGCGCGTCCTGGGCGAAAGTGCGGTCGGCGCAGGCGTCAGGCGCGTCGAGGCGGTGACGGGGGAAGCCGCACGCGCCTATCTTGCTGAACAAGACGAGCGGGTAAAGATGCTTGCCGGCGCGTTGAAGGTGCAGCCCGGGGACGTGGTTGCCCGCGTCGAAGCGCTGATCGACGAACGCCGCAAGCTCGAAAAGGAGCTCGCGGATGCCAAGCGCCGCCTGGCTATGGGCGGCGGGCAGGGCGGTTCGGCGAGCGATATCCGCGACGTGGCCGGCGTCAAGTTCATGGGGAAGGTGCTCACCGGCATCGACCCGAAAGACCTCAAGGGATTGGGGGACGAAGCCAAGGCCAGCCTTGGTTCCGGTATCGTGACGCTGATCGGTGTCTCCGAAGACGGCAAGGCAAGCGCCGTGGTTGGCGTCACGCCAGATCTGGTCGGCCGCTTCAGCGCCGTGGACCTTGTGCGCATCGCGTCGGCGGCGCTCGGCGGGAAAGGCGGCGGCGGACGCCCGGACATGGCCCAGGCCGGCGGCCCGGATGGAGCCAAGGCCGATGAAGCACTTGCAGCAGTCGCAGCTGCGCTCGGTGCGTGAGGATTGGTAGGGAAGCGGATTCGTCCGCTTCGCTGTTTCAAGGAATAGGCATGGGCGTGAACGCCAGCATCGAGGACGAATTGGACAACGCCGTCGATGGTCTGGTGCCGGCGCTGTTTCGCGATGCACCGAGCTCGGTCTCGTTCAACAAGCTGCGCAAGCGACTGTTGCGGCAGGTTCGCCAGGCCTTTGAGGACTTCCAGATGTTGAAGGACCAGAAACGCTGGCTGGTCGGCGTCTCTGGCGGCAAGGATTCCTATTCGCTGCTTGCGGTCCTGCTCGACCTGCAATGGCGCGGCCTGCTGCCGGTCGAGCTGATTGCCTGCAATCTCGACCAGGGCCAGCCGAACTTTCCGAAACACGTGCTGCCGGATTATCTGACCTCCGTCGGGGTGAAGCACCGGATCGAGTACCGCGACACCTATTCCATCGTGAAGGAGAAGGTACCTGAAGGGGCGACCTACTGCTCGCTCTGCTCCAGGCTGCGACGCGGCAATCTCTATCGTATTGCACGGGAGGAGGGATGCAACGCGCTGGTTCTCGGGCATCACCGCGAGGACATTCTTGAAACCTTCTTCATGAATTTCTTCCACGGCGGACGGCTGGCCGGCATGCCGGCCAAGCTTCTGAACGATGATGGCGATCTGATGGTGCTGCGCCCGCTTGCCTATTGCGCCGAGGACGATCTCGCCAGGTTTGCCGCAGCCATGCAGTTTCCGATCATCCCGTGCGATCTCTGCGGTTCGCAGGATGGCCTGCAGCGCAATGCGATGAAGGCGATGCTGGGGGACATTGAAGCACGTATGCCCGGACGCAAGGACGCGATGCTGCGGGCGCTCGCACACGTCAATCCGTCGCACCTTCTCGATCCGAAGCTTTTCGACTTCTCCGGCCTTCAGGCTGGTTCCGTTTCATAACGATCTGTTGCGCTCAAGATATAACGACGCCTCCGCCAAGGACGCCACCAAGCTTGCCGATCTTTTGCGCTTCGCAGTCAGAGGCATCCAACGGCGAAGAGCGTCTCGGCTCGTTGATGGACATCGCGTTGCACCCGGCTCGCTTGCTGCACCCGGGTTGGGCAGGAGGTGCCATCGATTATTGTCGCCTGCGGAGACGACGGGACGGCTGGCAGCCGCTGGAACAGTTGGAGGGTGGCCAACTGATCAGGCCGCGTGGTCGCTGGGCCGGCCGGCACTATTGAGTGGAGGAGCGTCGACACTAAAGTGGCGCGTGCTCGGTGACTCGGGCTATTGCTTTGTCCTATTCTGAAGTGGGAATCACAGTGGTCCAAATATGATCATCAACGATCGCGGCCTGAGCTTGAGTATCTTCGTAGAACAGGGGAGGGAGCGGCATACGGCCGACTTCTATGTCCAGGTGTTCGGCGCGGAGGAGATCACCTGCTACGAGATGATGCGCCTGCTCATCATCGAACTGCGGCTGGGGTCGATTGGTATCGTGATCTGCGGATCGGATCCTGTCCGCGAAGCTGCGCCCTCCTACACGGGACCTTTTTCGCCGTCGACCCCGGGGCAAGTCAGCACTATTTTCCAGCTCGCAGTCGATGACGTGGAAACCGCGGTAGAAACGGTTCTGGAAGCCGGTGGTGGGCTGCGGGACGCGATTCAGGTCGACCTCAGGGATCGGCAGGTGGCATCCATATTCGACCCTGCGGGCCACGTCTGGGTCCTCGTCGGGCCGGATAGGGTGAGCAGTGGCGGCGAAGTGGTGATCGAGGACGAAGCTTCGACGCGATGATCCCCGCGCCGCACAAGGCACCCGTCTGCCGGCACGAGATCTATCCAGACAAGTTGATCAGTCTCTGATGAGCATGATCGGGCAGGGGGAGCCTGCTGCAAGCTCCGGGGCATGCGGCGGGCGGATGATGAGAGCATCCGAGTGGGCGAAGATCTTCATCATCGATGAATCCTGCTTCTCGAAAGGCCGGGCCACCAGATTGCCATGCTCGTCCTTCGAAAGCCGAGCCCGAAGATAATCCTGGCGCTGGTCGTTTGCCGCGAGTGTTACACCAGCAATCCCTTGCACCTGGCGGCTCCGGTCAGCCAAGCCCGCCAGCCGCCTCACCAGCGGTTCGAGGAACAGCATGCCCGTGACCAGGCTCGCTACCGGATTGCCAGGCAGGCCCAGGATCCGCATGCCTTCGAGCTGACCGACCATGAGCGGCTTTCCCGGCCGCATCGCGACGCGCCAGAAGTCGAGTGCCATGCCGGCGGACTTGAGGGTGGACTGAACAAGGTCGTGTTCACCGACAGACGCGCCTCCAAGCGTGACAAGGACGTCCACCTCTTCACGGCGTGCCCTGTCCACGGCAGCCGCGATGTGCTCCTGCCGGTCACTGGCGATGCCGAGATCAACGACATCGGCGCCGTTCTCCCTCGCAAGGGCGGAAATGCCGAACGTGTTGGAGGCTATGATCTGCGCTGGACCCGGAATGCTGCCGGGCTGGACGAGTTCGTCACCCGTAGCAAGGATTGCAACACGGGGGCGCCGGTAGACGGGAAGCTCCGGGTGGTTCATCGCGGCGGCCAGGGTGAGGTGCGCGAAATCGAGGAGGGTGCCAGCGGGAAGAACAGATTCACCCTCGGAGAAATCTTGACCGCGAGGACGTATATGCCGGCCCTTCGATGCAGGGGCCTTCGTTCGGATACGATCGCCTTCCAGTTTTTCGGCGTCTTCCTGGATGAGGACCGCGTCCGCGCCCGGTGGAACAGGCGCGCCGGTGAAGATGCGCACTGCGTTCCCGCGCGCGACCTCGCCTTCGAAGGAATGACCGGCGGCTCCGCTCCCGATGACCTTCAGCACCGATCCGATGTCAGCGGCATCCTCGGCGCGCAGCGCATACCCGTCCATTGCGGAAGCGTCAAAGGGCGGTTGCGTCAGTCGGGCAATGAGGTCGCCTGCCAGCACGCGGCCGCCAGCGCAATTCAGCGGAACAGCCTCCGTGCGTCGGACAGGCTCGGCACCTGCGAGCAGACGGTCCTTCGCTTCGGAGACCGGCAGAAGCGCCACGGCTAGCCCTCCGCCCGGTAAGGGCCGGACTTGCCCCCCGTCTTTTCCAGCAGACGGATGCCCCCGATCTGCATGCCCTTGTCGATCGCCTTGGCCATATCATAGATCGTCAGGCAGGCGACGGACACGGCTGTCAGTGCTTCCATCTCGACGCCTGTTTTTCCCGTAAGCTTGGCGACAGCAACCACACGGAGGCCGGGAAGCTTGTCGTCCTCGAGGATTTCGACAGACACCTTGCTTAGCATCAGGGGGTGGCAAAGCGGAATGAGCTCGGACGTTCTCTTGGCGGCCATGATGCCTGCGAGCCGAGCGGTGCCGATCACGTCGCCCTTCTTGGCGTTGCCTTGTCGAATCTGCGCCAGTGTTTCCGGCAACATGCGCACAAAGCCCTCCGCGCTGGCGGAGCGATGTGTCTCCTCCTTGTCGGCGACATCGACCATGTTGGCCTCGCCGGACGCACTGATATGGGTGAGGGACGCCATCACTCAGCCGCCAGTACAGGGCTGCCGCCGCTCAGGAGCAGTCGCGTTGCAGCAGCCACATCGTCCTGACGCATCAGGCTTTCACCGACGAGGAAGGTGCTGATCCCCACTTGCCCGAGGCGCAGGCAGTCCGCATGGCTAAAGATCCCGCTTTCGCCCACCAGGAGGCGATCCGGAGGCACCATGGGTGCAAGCTTTTCGCTTGTTTCGAGGTTCAGTTCGAAGCTGCGCAAGTTGCGATTGTTGATGCCGATCAGAGGAGAGGGCAGCTTGAGCGCCCGTTCCATTTCCTCCTCGTCGTGCACTTCGACCAAGGTATCCATGCCAAGCCCGGTCGCCACGTCGTATAGCTCGCGCGCATCGTCGTCTGATAGCGATGCCATGATGAGCAGGATACAGTCTGCACCCCAGGCGCGCGATTCATAGACCTGATAT